>SACC01000547.1 GCA_009928745.1 Clostridia bacterium | reverse complement strand
AGCTTTAATGCCGCCTTGAAAATAGAGAAGTAGGTTACGGCAGTATTGCGAGAAATAGTTCCGCTTTTATTCCCTCCGCAGGGAGCAGACAACAGATATAACTTAAAATCTTCGGCAAAGCGATTGTCGATTTTGGCAAAAGGCAATGTGTCTCCAGCGAAAAGCTTTATTAATTCGTAGGTTCGTTTCCAGTTTACACGGATAGAGTCCGAACTTTGTGCGTGGCGTTTCTTTGCTGTGGCGTTAAAATACTCTATGAAATTCTGTTGCGCACGCTCTTTTTGTTCCACTTGTGCACTTTCTGTATCACTATATAGGTCAGTATTGTCGTATTCTCGTTGCCGAAGCTTACGGATTCCATCTGCATACAGCATCGTTTCTTGGTCTTTCTCACTTCGGCAAACGATTATTCCATTATCATCACGTTTGGGCTTGTAGGTTTTTGTTCCGTCTGCATCGGTGCGGGCGGTGCGCTTCTTATCCCATTCAACCGTAGTAATACAACGATTCAAGTATTCACGAACACGCTGTGGTGTTTGCTTGCCGGGAACATAAACCGGATAGCTTTCAATATAAACATACCACTCTTTAGTGTCTTCCGCCTTACGAAGCCGAACAGTAACTTTTGTATTGGAGAGTTGTTTCATGTGGTATATTGTTATTGATTATACAAATTATCTATTTCAGTTTTTGGAGCGTAAACATAGTTACCAATCTGTCGAGTTGGAATAGAGTATTTACGGATATGCTTATATACAGTGCTATCCGACATGCCGAACTTTTTGGCAATCTCGCCGATTGTATAACAATCTTGCGGTTCAAGACTATAAAGCTTTGTTGTCAGTTTCTCCTTTTTAAGAGGTGTTTGGCGAATAGGAAACATTTCCTCTATCGCTGCTCGGTCAATCCGAACAAGACGAGCCCCTAAGTTGATAGCAGGAATTCGCTTTTGCCGAATAAGGCGATAGAGCGTACTCTTGGCAACACCGAAAAGCGCAATTGCTTCAGGAACGGAAATATAGAGACGGTCATCTGGTATTTTAGCTACGACCGCTTGCTTTTCTTCTTCTTTTCGCTTTTGCCGTTTCTTTTCACGATATGCTGCATTACCGCACGTTTTAGAGCAATAAACAGAATCAACCGTCTTCGGAACGAAAGGCTGTCCACACACTGCACATTGTTTCTGAATCTTATTCATCGGTATCTTTATCGCCATTTAAGTA
>SACC01000546.1 GCA_009928745.1 Clostridia bacterium | reverse complement strand
ATAGACAATAACCTGAATCCGTGAAGTAAAAATCGCGTCGTCATTTTTACGGATTCAGGCACTCTGATTTTGAAAAAATGACGATTTTTTCAACCGACTGCACTCGCAGTCTGGTTATATTGCTTCGCAAACATGCCTCTATGGACTCATTTGACCTCCCTTTGATGTTTTTTTGTGCCAAGGACACAAGTCATGGACACAGATATCCATTTCGTGACGCTTTGCGGCACGACAGACTGGTATGGTTGTCGGTTTCTTCTGTTCAGCAAATCGCATAAACCTCTTTCATTGTAAAGAAGTTATGGCAATTTCTGCCGAACTTCTGGATTGTCTGGTTGGCATGGCGGACGATTTTGCAGCCGACCTTGATGTAGTCAAGCAGTACCGTGCGGAGGCGATAGCGCAACTGGCGGCTTTGATGTGCTACAAATAATAAAATTCTTAGAAAAAGTAAAATTATCCGAGGGAACTATCGCCATTGAGTTCTGCTCGCAACTTTTGAGCAGAGCCATACTTTTGGCGGGAATTGATCTTTCCTTACCCGAGATATACGCAATAATCGGCGTAGGCAATCTTAATGATATATTTACCCATGTTGAAAACGGTTTTGGAATACATGTAAATACACTGTTCAACGAGGATTACGCCATAGACTTCGCAATAGGCGACTTTAAGCTTGATTTTAGAAAGGTGCTTGAGGATATACTTATTGAGATGGATGCGAATAATCCCGAGGCAGCCGGAGAAAAAAGCAAATTTTTCGGTATGTTGAGCGAATATGTAAGCCTTGACGCTATTCAGGCGTATATCAATATGGCGATTGATCTAGAATTCGGACTGGGCGCGAATAATAATCCCAACGATACCAATGCGTTAAGATTCGAAGCCTTATTAACTGAAATTGCAGGTAGCAATAATTTTGAGATAAATATTATTGATATGCGATAATTTTTCATCGTAAAACTATTTTAACGTAAGTTATTGTATCAATAACTTATTATTATAGTAACTTATGGAAACTTTACAAAATGTGAATAATCCATATACTTGGAACCATTCTAACAAAAATTGAAAAATAAATATATTGGAATGTCGTATATGTTTTGTATTATATGTGTATGCTCAAATGGAAGCAAAGGCTATTTTCGACAATATGACGTCATTTGACGAGGGTAAGAGATTTGATGAGAATGAGATCATCGCAAGACTTTTTGATAGTATTCATG
>SACC01000545.1 GCA_009928745.1 Clostridia bacterium | reverse complement strand
CCAGTGCGTCCATTGCCGGCGTATTCGCCGCCTCAAGCGGCGTCCTTCCGCCGAGCTTGTCGATACCGTAATCGCTCATTCCGTCACATAATATAATAACGTATTTCATAGCACTTATATTATATAAGCGGATAATTGCAATGTCAAGAAATCCTTGTTAATTGAAAAATCGCGTAAATAGTCCGTGTTTTTATAAAATCTAATTGTTTTCACGAACAATCCCAAGCAAAATATAAAATCTCTGTTTGTCTAACTAACGGATAATTGTCAATAATTATCCTGCGGAGGGCATTATGGAAATCGGCAAAGTTATTTTTAACTCGGTAATATCGTTCTTTTTTCTTTTTATTATCGCTAAGATCATGGGCAAAAAGCAGATTGCGCAGCTCGATTTTATCGATTACATTATCGGTATATCCTTAGGCTCGATAGCGGCGCAGATGAGCTTCGACACAGAGATACCGTTTTACTATTTTCTTATAGCGATGGCGGTATTCGCGCTGCTTGAAATCGGAGTGAGCCTTATCGGGCGCAAATCAATGTTCCTCAAAAACGTAATAATAGGAAAACCGGTGATACTTGTCGAGGACGGCAAATTATTATATAAGAATATCAAAAAAACCAAGCTGACTATCAATGAGTTTTTGTCGCTTTGCCGTGAAAAAGATTATTTCAATATTAACGACATCGCCTACTGCATCTTCGAAACGAGCGGCAAAATCAGCGTACTGCCGAAAAGCGGCGCGACTCCTGTCGTTGCGGAAAATCTTGATATTAAGCTGCCTGAGGCTACGCTGTCTTCCGACTTAATTCTTGACGGAAAGGTCGTCGATGCGGCGCTTGAGGATTTGAATAAAAGCATAGATTGGCTGTATGACAAATTAAACATCCGCGATGAGCAGCAAATAAGCGAGATAGCCTTGGCAACTTATGACGAAAATAAGAACGTATTCTATGTGCATCCGAAAAATCAGCCGGAAGTCTAACGAAAAATAAAAACGACAAGCTTGAATTATTGCCGCTTTGCATTTCTAAAAAATACTTTGGTTAATTAAATTATACCGCGACGGGGATTTTTTTGCCCAGATTGTGATAGTTATAGTTCTCCAAGCGGAAGCTGTCCACCGTGAACGCATAAAAATCTTTGACAGATGGGTCAATAATGAGCTTAGGCGCGTCGAAAGGCTCTTTCGCGATGACTTCCTCGGCAAGCGGTATATGCCTGTCGTAGAT
>SACC01000075.1 GCA_009928745.1 Clostridia bacterium | reverse complement strand
TCGCTGCAGCTGCGGAGAGGAATATATTGATTCATATACAGATCCTTTGGGGCATGACTATCAGGTTCATGAGATGAAAGAACCTGCCTGCACCGAGGACGGTTACATTACATATGTCTGCGCACACTGCGGGGATACATATACGGAACCTATCGCCGCCTGCGGGCATAAGATCAAAAACAGCGAATATAAGATTGTTAAAAGTGAAGGAAGATACATATTAAAACGTACCGGAGTATGCGAGGTATGCGGTGAAACCGTTACGGAAAACGCCGCATTTTTCAGTTACGGACTTGACACGGGTTTAGGCGGAAATTCCGATATAGACGTTAAATATAAAGGCGGTGCAATCGATGCGTCGTTTAAGAACGGCTTAATCACTCTTTCCGCAATACCTGACGATTATTTTCGTTTCAGCTGCTGGAGTGACGGAGTTAAGGATTTGATCCGCACGGTATCAGCTGCTGACGCAGTCACTCTCGACGCCGTTTTCGAGTATGAATATTACAATATGCCGGTGTTGAATATCGACACCGGAGGCGAAGAAGTTGTAGTCCTCGATCATTACGTGGATTGTAAGGTTACGCTGACCAACTGCGAAGAGGATTATCTGATAGCGTTTGAAGACGCCGGAATACGCGTACGCGGAAATGCTTCCGCGAACTACGGCGACGCCGACTGGATAAGGTATAATAAGGTTCATTACCGATTAAAATTTGATTCTAAATGCTCCGTACTCGGTATCAATGACGGGGCGGAATGTAAAAGCTGGGTGCTGTTGCGCGGCGATAACACCTTTATAAAAGAACCTGTATCCTTTTTCATGGGACAGAAACTTTTAGGGGACGAATATTTCGTTCCCGATTATACCTACGTGGAGGTATATTTCAATTATGAATACATGGGGGTTTACATAATATGCGATCAGATACAGGTAAACAAATACCGCGTGGATATCGATGAGCAGAAAAATGGCGAAACAGATTTGAAAACCGGTTATCTTCTTGAGATAGATAACTATTATTCAAAGGAGCCGTATTATTTTACGGTCGATTATGACAGAGTAAAGCTTACGGATATGTATGGGGTAACATATACCGCGCCGATGGCCGGATATTCGGTAAAAAGCGAAGATCTGACTTCACAACAGCTCGCTTTTATAAAAAAGTACATTTCGAACGCGTATAAAATTGTCTATGAAGCGATATGGAAGGAAAATTATCTGAAATTTGATGATAATTATAACGTCGTATCAGCACCCGAATTTTCTTCATCCGAGCAAGCGGTGGGAAATGTCATGAATATCGAATCGCTTATCGGTATGTATATCCTCCAGGAACTGTGCGAGGAACGTGATGTCGGTGTAGGCAGCTTTTATATGTATGTCGATTTTACGACGGAAAAACCGCTGCTGACCTTCTGCGCGCCGTGGGATTATTCCTGGGCTTTCGGCGACGATACGGGGTTTAAATATGATAAATTTACCGCTTCCGCATGGCAGCCTTCGGAATTCATAAGCTACGCCGGGAACCGATCCTCGACCTGGTTTATCACGCTTTACCACGCCGACTGGTTTGTAAATAAGGTAAAAGCCAAATGGAAGGAAGCCGCTGACGAAGGCTGGTTCAATGCGATGTTTTCGGAAATGGAGCGTGTATCTGCCGTATACCAAAGCGAATTTGGAAAAAATAATTCCCGCTGGCAAAGCGGGAATCAGGAATATTCTTCCGGTTTAATCGCTTCCTGGCTCAGAAAGCGTATAAAATGGCTTAATACTCAATGGCTTGATTGAACTACATATCAATATAAAATAATTACAAGCCCGGCTATCGCCGCAAGAAGCGCGGGTATTGATGAAATAATTCCGTATTTGATAAAATCAAGACATCCGAAGTTTACTTGCTGTTTCTTTAGTATTGACGACCACATTATCCCGGCGAGAGCACCCACGGGCGTAAGAAAAGCTCCGATATTTGAACCTATTACAGTCGCAAATATCGCTCCCTCGCGTACCGATCCTGACAGAGGGTTTGTAACCGAGCAAAAAAGCACGCTCATTGGGATGTTGTTGATTAAATTGGAAGCGAAAAACGATGAAAGCCCGTATTTCAACACGACGTTATTTGTTCCCAAAATATCGGTCAGCTGCTTTGACACGCCGTTTTCAGCAAGCGAAAACACAATAACAAACATAGAAAGCACAAAGGGTATAAGCTGCCACGGCGCACGTTTCAGACATCCGCAGAGTATGGGCTGCTTTTGGCTTCTTATTATGCCGATAATCAAGGTAAATAAAAACAGGCTGACGGTAAAAGCAAGCGATATCAACCACATATCCCAACCGATATAAGACGATACGGCAAGCAACAGAGTACAGGCGCAAAGATGAACAAGCCCGACGGTAAGGAGAGGCTTGTCTTTTATATGTATGTCCTCATATGCAGGCTTAACAAGCTGTGAAAGTTTCTTTCTGAATAGTATAAAAAGTACGGCAAACGACGTAAAGCCGGCAAGAAGAGTCGGCAGCAGCATTACTTTCAAATATGAAATAAAGTTTATCCCGCAGAAGGAAGCAAGATATATATTGGTAGGATTTCCGATTATAAGCGCCATGCTCCAGGTATTTGCGGCGGCAAATTCAGCTACAAGGTACGGTACAGGGTTTATCCCTGCGTTTTTTGCGAAATAGCAAATAAACGGCGTAAAAGTCAGCACGATAATGTCGTTTGAAGTGAAAACGGTCAACACAGACACAATTATATATAGATATATAAATATTCGTTTTTGACTGGCTTTTGCCTTGCGCAGCGTTCTGTCGGCAAGATATTTAAAAAAGCCCGCTTCGTCGAGATATATCGACAGCACAGTCATGGAAATGAAAAGTGTCAGTATTTTAAGCGGATTGATAGCCGTATCGGCGGTGAGCGAAGAAATTAACGGCGAAATTTTACACTGTCCGGCGGCGATAAGAGCTATCGCACCGATAAGAGGGAAAAACCAATATGTATCGAAATTTATCTTACCGAAGGTAAGCTTCGGTTTGAACAGTACTCCGAAAATCATGGCGAGACAGCTCGCCGCGCTTATAATGATTGTGATATACATTATCGCCTCAAAACGCTTATTTACAAAACGGATTGATTATATCACAACCATTTCTAAAAACAATGGATTTAATATATAAATATTAAAATAGTTTGTTAATCTTGTTGACATAAACACAAAAATGTGTTACAATAAGAATTAATGAGGAGGTAGTTATGCCAATATTTGAATTTAAATGTGAAAAATGTGGTAAGATTTTTGAACTAATTTATTCTAAGTCTGGTGATTATGGAAATATTACCTGTGCATGCGGAGGCAAAGCTAATAAGATAATATCTAATTGTAATCATAAAGTATATGGCTATTGCCACAAAAATGCCTATAGGAAAGATGAAAGCGACAGGGCATTGCCAATCTAAGAAGGAGAGTCTATGACGACATATCACTGTGATAAATGTGGCAAAGAAATCAAACAAATATATTCTTTTAGGTTTTTAATATACATTGCTGATGCGGATCGCCCCGTAAGTTATTATGTTGACAATGAGGGCAATAGAATATCGGGAAGAGAAGAATGTTTTGACTTATGTATTAAATGCTATAACAAAGTAATGGGGGCGGCTTATGAAGAATTCAAAAAATAAAGAGATTAACTTTCCTCAGCCTAAATATGAAAAATCGGCAATAAAAGCGGCTAATGAAAAATGCTATAATTGGATTTTAAAAGTTATTCAGGATGATTTATCTACAACACAACAAGAAATAAGACTGTTTGGCATTGAACCTTTATTAAACAATCTTTATGAGGCTCGTTATCTTGCTTTATGTATGCACAACGGATGTGAAGGAACAAAGGCAGCGCAGAAGTTCTGGTCTTTAGTTAAGAAAGCAGAAAAAGCAATATTGAAATTTATATAGGAGAGAAGTATGAAACCAAGTGAAGTTTGTGATCTATTTTTATCATTGAAAGAAAAATATAAACAATACCCAGATTTAGAATTTATATTTTGGGAATCAGAACAATGTCCACCTGGCTTTTGGGTTTGGGATAGTTATGAGAATTATAAAAAATGTGATAATTTTACACTTGGTTCTGACGTAGATAAGTTTAAAAAGCAACATTGTTTAGAGACAGTTGAATTAAAAGGATATTAGGATAAAACATGGAAGTCAATTGTGAATACAACGATTGTATATATAATAGGGGTTCTGTTTGCATAAGAAGTAATATTAAAATTACAAAATCCTGGGATCCAGACCTTAACTGTGGAAGGGGAGCATGGATGACAGAATGCGAAACATACGAAAAGGGGAATTCTAATGAAAGTTAAAATCATCTCACCAACTTATCCCGACATTATTAATTACATCGCAGAAAGCGCTCGTATATGCTATGGAAAAGAATTTGAGAACAAAGAAAAGAATGATCTTTCAACTGTTACGTCTTTACTTAAAAAAGGACATCATTCTGTATTTGAATGTATTTACATTGAATGGTATATTGAAAACATGTCCCGCGCATGCGCTACTCAGGCACTAAGACATAGGCATATATCACCACTGCAACAGAGTCAGAGATATGTTAATTATATTGATAAAGATGACTTCTGGAATAATATGGTCATTCCTGACCTCACCTACATGAAAACTCGTAACGAATCTACAAGGTCCTATGAAGATGCCATGCAAATAATAGATAATACTCTATTTAATATAAAAACAAGTTATCAAGCACTTGTTAGCATAGGTGTAAGGCCAGAGGATGCCAGGTCTATATTACCTCAATGCTCTCCAACAACACTTAAAATAGGCATGAATTTACGCGAGTTCTTATTTAACTTCTATCCTTTAAGATCATCAAGCAAAGCACAGGCAGAAATAAGAGAATTGGCAGAGAATATGAATACTTGTTTATTTGAACACTTTGCCAAACAGAAAGACTTTTGGCAATTTATGAGTATTTATAGTGACTGGAAAGATGCACAGAATAGACCTGAATGGAAATAGGAGGAGAGAAATATGAACCTTGCATCAATTCAAATAATTGACAAAATAATCCCCATCCCTGGCGCTGACAAAATAGAGTTAGCACAGGTTCTTGGTTGGCAAGCCGTTGTTGAAAAAAACAAATATAAAGAAGGCGAAAAGATTATATATATTCAACTTGATACCCTTCTTCCGTATCATCCAGATTATGCATTTCTTGAAAGAAGTTCGCCATTTAAATGTTATGGAGTTGAATATGGCATTGATATTAAAGAGGGCGTTAAATATACTCGCCTTAAAACAGCAAAGTTTCTTGGGAATATATCACAGGGCTTAATTATGCCACTCGCAACATATAATCTTGATATAAACATTGAAACAGATGCCGACGTATCAGAAATAGTTGGTGTTGTTAAATATTCAAAGCCAATTCATGTATCTATGTGCGGGTCGGCCAAAGGTTCATTCCCGTCATTTATCACTAAAACCGATGAAGAAAGAATACAAAACATAAAAAATGTATTGCCTATGTTTAATGGCAAAGAAGTATATGAAACACTTAAGGTAGACGGCACAAGTGCAACATACTATTACCTTGTTGATAAAGATGAATTTGGAATATGTTCTCGTAATATGCAAATGCTTGAAGATGGTGGCTCTATTTATGCACTAATTGCCGAAAGATATCAAATAAAAGACAGATTAATAGCATATTGCAAAACATTAAATAAATCCATAGCAATACAGGGCGAAATAGCAGGGCAAGGAATACAAGGCAACAAACTTAAAATAGAAGGCCAAAAACTATTTTTGTTTACAGCACAAGAGATAATCGGCGGAACTCATTCAAAATATCTTAGTGCAAAATCGTTATCAACAATATGTGAACTATTAAGCATAAGATCAGTGCCTTTCTTACAGCGATATATCTTTGACTCTTCTAAAAATACTTTGGAAAACTATTTAAAAGAGGCAACTCAACTTGAATATAATGGAGTTAATTGTTGTGAAGGGAAAGTAATAAGGGTCATTGAAGAGGATGCGCATGGAGCGCCACCGCGAGGCTTATCAAGATGGTCGTTTAAAGTTATTAATAATGAATATAAAGATTAGAGGAGGCATAATGGGAACCAATTACTACCTTCACGTAAATGTCTGTTCTCATTGCAATAAGCCAGATGAAATTATGCACCCGGGAAAGAAATCATTTGGTTGGGCGTTTTCTATTCGTGGATACAATCGATATGATATATCATTGTTAATTGCCGCAAAGTTTGAGATCGATTGTATTCAATCTTGGAGATCATGGAAACGCATCTTAAAAGGCATGCCTAAAGAGTGGGTTATCAAAGATGAATATAGCCGCATAATAAGCAAGAATAGATTTATTATACAAGTTGAAGAGGCGATAATATGAAATGTAAAAGCAAAAACTGTCGATGGAACTATGACGGCGATAAGTGTGGATTGCCATATGAAATATCGATAAACGAAAACGG
>SACC01000544.1 GCA_009928745.1 Clostridia bacterium | reverse complement strand
GAGCGGGGGCGGCATTCACTTTTTCAGTATTGACTGACGCAAGCGACGGCAGCGGTGCTCTGTCTATGTAGGCGTCGATGTCGGCAAGGAGTTCATCCGGCGTCTGGTACCTGTGCGAGCGGCTTTTTTCGATGCACTTGCATATTATATGTTCAAAATCAGGATCGATCTCAGCATTGAGTTCGGAGGGCATGGGCGGTTTTTCCGAAGCGTGCATCCGCCTTAGTTCGATGGGGTCATTTGACACGAACGGAAGTCTCCCCGTCGCCAGCTGGTAAAGTGTTATTCCGAGGGAATATATGTCCGCCCTTGAATCGCAGTTTTTCGCGTCGACCGCCTGTTCCGGGGACATATACTGCGGTGTGCCGAGTCCTACCGAATCCATTGTTATCGAAAACTTGTCTTTCGAGGCGTCTTCGCCCGGCGAATGAATCTTTGCGAGTCCGAGATCGGAGAGCTTGAAAACGCCGTCCGTGCCGCGCATGATGTTTTCCGGCTTTATGTCGCGGTGGATTATATTCAACCCGTGAGTGTAAGCGAGCGCGTCGCAGCATTGAACGGCGATATCGCGCATTTCAACGGGCGAAAAGGATTTTTTTTCCTTCAGGATTTCTTTAAGGCTGCGTCCGGTAAGTAATTCCATGGTCATATAAGGCAGCTCGCCTTTTATAACGTCGAAGATATTTAATATATTCGGTGTATCTTATCTTCAAGAACAAGCCGACCAAATATCAAATCTCATAGACCAAAACTTCATTGGGAAGGAGGAGGTAAGAGAGATAATAACCAATGAATTAACTCCACACGGTTATGAGAATGACAATCCTGTTATAGAGAGAAATATTCAGGATTCAAAAATAGAACATCTTACTAAATTATTAGAACTATTAAAATAAGCAAAGAACTATGAATCAAGAAACAGCAAAAAAAGTAAGGTTTTTATCAATGGAGTTAGAAGAATGGGAAAGAAAGCTTATAGACATAGATAAGCGTAGTTTTGGACTTGGAGCAAGTTATAAGGATTTTGATGATTACATAAGACCATACGCAAAGCAATTTATAAACCATAAAATTTACGAGATAAAAAGTAAATTAGAACTATTAAAATAAGCAAAGAACTATGAATAAAGAAGAAAAAGGAAAATTAAATAAACAACTAATAAACCTTTGTAAGAAATATGGTTTTTATATGGTAAGAAATGAGATTGAAGATATAGAAGAAAAACATATTCACCC
>SACC01000543.1 GCA_009928745.1 Clostridia bacterium | reverse complement strand
GCGCAGTAGGGCATACACGTTCTCGGTAGTCTCGCTGTCCAAATTGCCCGTAGGCTCGTCTGCAAGTATAATAGCAGGATTATTAATCAGCGCGCGCGCTATTGCTGTGCGCTGCTGCTGTCCGCCCGACATTCGGGTAGCAAGGTTATTTTTAACCTTTGTCAGTCCCACAAGCTCCATAAGCTCTTCGGCTCTTTCAATAATCTGTTTGTCAGTCTTCTTATTTTTTATACGATAGGGTATCAGTACATTCTCAAGCGCGGTAAACTCCGGCAAGAGGTAATGAAACTGGAATATAAAGCCTATGCTTTCGTTGCGCAATTCTGCAAGTTGCGCTTTGGTCATAAGGTCCGTACGCTTGTTAGCTATATAAACCTCGCCGCTTGTGGGTCTGTCTAAAGTACCCATAATGTTAAGAATAGTGCTTTTGCCGCTACCGGATTCGCCTATAATCGAATTAAAGCTGCCTTTATCGAAAGATAGGTTGATATCGTACAAAACCTGTGTTTTTATCTCTTTGCCATATATTTTGTTTATGTTTTTTAATTCAATAATCTTATCCATTTTTAATTACCTCTATAGGATCCATTTTCATCGATCTGATTGCGGGAATAAGCGAAGCGGACATTGACGCCACTATCGCAATAGCGCCCGAGAATGCGATAAAACCTGCATTAATATTAAGCGGTATAAGCGGGGTACCGTCCGGATTCAGGGCAAATTTCGTAAAAGCATACGATAATCCCAATCCCAGCGATACTCCCAGAATGGCTCCGAAGATACCTAAAACAAATCCCTGTGAAAGGAATATGAAACTTGCTGTTCTGTTTTTGATTCCCATCGCTTTCAATATGCCGATTTGTCTTGATTTCTGCAGCACCGAGATGGCAAGGACACTCGCAATGCCCAGAACAACTGAAACCAAAACGAAAATCTGTATCATAAGGCTCGAAACACTTTGGCCGTTTAGCCCGCTGAGCAGCGAAGCATTTGCTTCTTTCCAGTTTTCGACTTTTATAGTATCATCAAGTAATGATGCGATGTTATCAGCGGTTATATCGGCTTCGAATACATCGGAGACCTGAATCTCAATGGATGTGATCTCGTCACCGTATTCGAAAACAGACTGAACCGTCGTCAGTCCTGTGATGATCCAGGATTTATTCAGGCTTGAAACTTTTAAATCGTAAATTCCGGAAATTACTGCCCGGCGGGTTTTTCCCAGCGGTGTTAATA
>SACC01000542.1 GCA_009928745.1 Clostridia bacterium | reverse complement strand
CTTTTAAACTGTGCGAAGTTAACTTTAAATTATGCAATATATTAATGGTTCAGACACTTGTACGACACTTAAAGACCGAACCAGAACCAAAAATTATAATCACCGACGAAGCACATCATTGTCTGAGTGAAACGTACCGCAAAATATACGCGATGTTTCCGGACGCAATAAAACTCGGATTCACGGCAACACCGGTACGCATGAACGAGGGCGGATTAGGCGCGGTGTTTGACAGTTTGGCTGTGTCGGTTTCTACTCGATGGTTGATAGATAACAACTATCTTGCTCCGTATACATATTATTCCGTCAAGCTGGCTGATGCAACGAAAGTAAAAACTACAGTCGGAGATTATAATCAGACACAGCTGGCGCAGCTAATGGAACGCAGCTGCATATACGGTGATACGATAACAAACTATGAAAAATTTGCGTCAGGCAAAAAAACTATTGTATATTGTGCGTCTGTAAAAGCAAGCATTGACACATGTGAAGCGTTCAACAATACCGGTATACGAACGGCGCACCTTGACGGAACAACACCAGCGACGGAGCGCGACGCTACGGTACAAGCATTCCGGGACGGCAGCATAACAGTATTATGTAACGTTGATTTATTCGGTGAGGGATTCGATGTGCCGGATTGTGAATGCGTTATATTGCTCAGACCGACAAAATCACTTACTCTACATATTCAGCAGTCAATGCGCTCTATGCGATATAAGCCTAATAAATCAGCAATCATCATAGACCATATAGGCAACGTATTTCGGCACGGATTACCCGACGATGATCGTGAATGGACGCTTGAAGCAAAGAAAAAAGATAAGCACGGTCCGGGTGATGTTATCGTTAAAGAATGTCCGAAATGCTTTGCGGTGGTAAAGCCAGCATGTATGGTATGTCCGGTATGCAGTCAAGTGTTTAAAGTTAATACGCGTGAGATAGGCAAACAAGCAGCGGAATTAACGGAGATAATGCGAGAACAATTGGTTAAACACCCGTATAGTGATTATAAGAATATGCAATCCTTTGACGAATTAGCGGCATTTCAAAAGGCAAAAAAATTTAAATTCGGATGGACACTGTACAAGGCTCAGGAATTAGGCATACCTATACCAAAAAAATACAGCTATATAATGAGCCAACTATAATTAAGTCAATAGGAAAAAGATAAAAAGTGAAGAAAAATATTTTTCTTCAAGAAAGTATAACAAAACAGACTACCGTAAAGTAGCC
>SACC01000541.1 GCA_009928745.1 Clostridia bacterium | reverse complement strand
ATATCAGCGCCTAATTCCTTAGCTTTCTGTTCTGCAAAAGCCTTGGTATGACCGTTGAATGAATAAAACATTACTATTGTTTTCATTTTCTCTCCTTTATTAATATTAATTATAATAATTATATAATGTTTTACAAAAAAACTCAACAAAAATATTTTATTCATTGTTGAGCTTTTTTATATTTTGTATTGAATTGTAATAACCTTATCCTAAAATTAGCAATAAATTTTATACTCCGCTAGCGCCATAGTTTTTGAGCGCTCTTGCGGACGGGTCGTTGACGTTGCAGCCTTCCCAACTCTTGTTGGGCATCCAATAATCTACCACCATACCGGCTAGACCGGGATAATACTTTTCGAATATTTCACGATACATTAATGATTCTTTGGTGAACGGCTTTGCGTGATAGGCGTATTTTTCGCTAAGCGTCTTAAACTCCTCGTCAGTGTACTTGCTCTCGGCGTAAGCCTTAATATAGTCTACCATAGAATGTCCGACTGCGTCCGAAAAAGCGGCTTTTTCACGGTATAATATGGACTGCGGCAGATATTTGCCGTTGTCAAAGGCTTTTCTTATAATGTATTTGCCCATTTTATAGATGTTGACCTTTTTCGCAGGGTCGATTGACATCGCATATTTTACAAAATCAATATCCCCGAACGGCACGCGCGCCTCAATCGAGTTAGCGGATATGCAGCGATCTGCGCGTAATACATCATACATATATAGTTCACGCAGACGTTTCTGCGCTTCCTCTTGGAAGGCTTGCGGAGTCGGCGCAAAATCTGTGTATTTATATCCGAATATCTCGTCCGAGATCTCGCCTGTTAAAAGCACTCTGACGTCCGTCTGCTCATGTATCGCCTTGCAGATAAGATACATTCCCATGCTTGCGCGTATCGTTGTAATATCGTACGTCTCAAGGATTTTTACAACGTGCTCGATATTATCAAGCACAAGGTCTTTGTTGATGTATATCTCAGTATGCTCGCTGCCAATGTATTCCGCCACTTCCTTAGCGTATTTTAAGTCAATAGCGTCCTCGTTCATACCTACTGAAAAGGTGCGTATAGGTTTCTTCAAGGTTTCCGCCGCTACTGCGCAGACTAACGAGCTGTCCAGTCCACCGCTTAATAAGAATCCTAAAGGCGCGTCAGCGTCCAATCTTTTTACTATCCCTGCGCGCAGCTTGTCGTGCAAAGACTTGAATACTACCTCATAACTATCGTCCGTATAC
>SACC01000074.1 GCA_009928745.1 Clostridia bacterium | reverse complement strand
GTATATAATACCGTCAGAAACGAAAAACACGGGGTCTTGTTCCGCTATTGTGCTTCCGTTTTTATAAAGAGAATAATATAAATTGTTTGCAAGAGGGGTCAGACGGATAAATGCGGTGTCTTTTTTATTTGCGGGAAGGGATTCGTTATAATCCTTGTCAAGGGAAAGTTTCAGTTCGGTACTCCAGACAGCGTTGTCAAGATTTACGTTATAAGTTGTCATAATCTCAACTTTTGTGTCCGGGAAAATTCCGTTTCCCGCTTTTCCGTCGAGCATATCCGAATATTGCTGTTGAATAATATTATAGTTTACCAAAGCAGAACCGGCGATAAAGTTCATTTCCGTATAAAGTACGCCGCCGTTTTCGCTTATATCAGCAGCATTCGCGCCCGACGAATAGGGCTTAAATCCATCGCTTCCCAGCTCGCAGTATCTGTCTTTCTGCCCGGGGTAGTTAGGATCGGCTACATATATTTTGTTCCCTTCGACCTTGTATGCTACGATGGCATGCCCGCCCGCAATGTTTCCGTAATCGTCAAAATGGTAAATACCCATAAACTGGGGCGACCCTGTCACAAGTATAGCATAACCGAAAGCATAAAACACCCTCTTTTGATTTTCACGGCTGAAGTCAAGGTAATTATGAAATTCAAGAGACATCCAATCTATATTGTGTTGAACGGCAGATGCGAATCTATACGCTCCCGAATCGTCCAGCCAAAAATTTTCTGTCTTCTTTTCACCGTTGTTATCATATCTGCCGTAAAGACGGGGTTCTGCTTTTTCTTTGTATATTTCCTGATAATACCACATCATCGATAAAGACTGCCCGGCACAATGCCCACCCGGTGCTACCGAAGAGCCGTAATTTATAAACTGCCAATCATCTTTTCCCGGTTCAAAACCCGAATCGGCTTGATTTTTGGTGTTGTCGGTTAGCTTTTCAAGTTCGGCAATGCTGATCTTTGATACCACTATATCGGAAAAATGGTTTGTTAAAAGAGTTATTTGATCAGAACCGTAATCAATATGCGGAATCGCTTCGAGTTTGCCTGTTTTTCTGTCATAATAGAACCCCATGGCGAACTCATCATCGGTTACATCTATAGGTACGGTTACGATCATGGGCCGGGCAGAAAATTCGTGCCCGTTATTCACCGTTATCAGAGGAGTGATAGGATTAAATTCCTCACCAAAGGTATGCCCGGTTATTTCGGTCGTTTTAATATCGAAATTAGTATCGCCGTTATAAGTGCCGGGGTTAACCGTTATAGAAAACCCGTCTATTTTTGATGAAGGATCGCTGACAGAAACAACTCCGCCGTTATTAGGGATAAGGACAATAACTTCGTCCGTTGTTTTTCCGAGCTTTAGTTTGGGGTTTGATGATAATCCCACATATGCTGCAATCGCTATAGACACGACGAGCAGAACCGCCATAAAAACAGCAATTTTGGGGAAGATGCTCTTTTTGTTTTTTACTTTACCCGAAGGAACAAAACCGGGGGGTGTGTTACTTGACGCATTGTCTTTTAATTTGCAACCGCATGAAAAGCAGAATGTTGCGCTGTCGCTGTTTTGAGCGCCGCAATTCTTACAATACATAATAGGCACCTCCTTATTAACCGCAAATGTAAACAATAATAATAAATTATATTAAATATATTATACATATATAAATGACTATGTCAAGTAAAAATAAAATGTCCTGCTTATCGTTTTTCAGGACATTTATATTTACAATTCTATTAATTATATGACCGATAAATTATTTCTGTTCTGACGTTAATTATAAATGCGTTGAAGATAAGCATTAATTTTTAAGCATTAAGCATTAAACTTTAAGCGTAACACTTACCTAAGCCCCGTTTCCATCTCATTAATTTCTTCTTCTGTCGGGTCTTTCAGGGAAGCAAGCAGCTCCTTCTGTTCTGCCGTGGGATAAATCATACCATTTTTGCCGGAATTTGTACGGTTATAAATCGAACCGTCCCCTGTGAATTCCAAAAATTCATAATTTTTAAACGAATCACCCTTTAGAAAAATACCCAGCAGCATTTCGGAAGCCGACTTATAACCGGTATCATTCATTGATGTAAAGATAAATACGCTTCCGTCGTCAATTGTCGTATTCCTGAGATTGCGGTAAGTTTCCGGGAGCGTATCGTCATACGCAGCGATTAAATCAGCCGATAATTCCGATGTGAGATTATCAAGTATTATAGCTTCTATATCACATAAATACTGATAATAATCCATTTGCGTGACTACATCAAATTTTTCGCTGATTATTGCATCATTCGGAGTAATGGAAAGCTTTGAGCATACGTTGTCATTGCTCGCATATTGCTGCTCTGCTTTTTCGAGAGCGGTATAAAAATCCGATAATGAGAAGGTATCTTTTTTGATGATTTCTTTACCCGTCTCATTTTCGTCCTTTACAGTGTCGTTTATGTCCACGGAATTGTCCTTATTTTGGGTGTAATCCGCGCTGACGGCAATGAAAGAATTAAAATAAATACCTGCGGCGAACAATACCGATAATGCTAATACAATAATTGTTATCTTTTTCATAATGCAGTTTCCTCTCATTATTTATATTATAGAAATATGGTATCTCCTTACAGATTCATAAATGCTTTGGTTTATTGAATATATGCGTATATAATATACTCTATTGGCCAATACACTAGTAGTCACAGAACTACTTCCTGTAGTTATATAAGCACTGTTTAAAAGAGCTCCGCTAGAATCATACACATATAAATAAATGGGATATGGATCTGGTGTCGGAGAAACTGACGTTGTTGTTAGGGTTATAGATTTTGTACCATTGGATGAAAATGTTAATGCATAATAATCAGCATCACCTTTAAAACATATTCTTCCGTAAAATCCTGTTGAATCTATTTGCTTAACTTGAGCTCTACTCATAGAAGATCCAGCATCATCAATAACATACTTGCTTGTTTTTGTACAATTATCATAATGACCATTTAAATTACCAAAATCCAAAGTAGATGATTTATCCACATAGAAAAATGTGTAATCATATCCATCCTCATACCCATCCGACAAATGATCTAATATATTATTATTCGTTAATGCGTTAGTTGGATAGGTACAAGCATTAATGAGAGTACCCAAACAAGCGTTCATGGCAGGATAATTACCTGGCTTATGTGACCAGGAATTATCAGCATTTTGCATATAAAAATGATAATCATCACTTCTCACAACTAAAGCAACAAGCCTTCTATCACAATATAATGATGCACTTGGTATTTGTGATGCGGCTGTATATTTTGCAACAGATAATACACAATAACCCATCTCCTGTAAATCAAGTGATACAAGATTCATAATGAAATCAACTGTGTACCCATTATTATAATATTCATCTTTATAATATTCGATCAGTTCATAATAATTTGATACATTGGGTATATTGCTTTTATCCGCAAATTCACCCGGTTGTTGTTTATAATATGTAGTTCCAGTAGGAAATGTTTGAGGTGAATAAAACATTTTCATAGCAAATCCATAACAATTAGCACGTCTTTGTAAATTATCATCACTGTTTAGTCCGTTTGTGTTTATGTAATAAGAAATATCAGAAGAAGAACTAGAGTAAGGATTACTATATATAATACATAGGCTAGGCTGATAAGATGATCGATTAAATGATGAAAATGTTTTACACCAGTATTGTATATTACTTCCAGTTTGATTTTCAAAACTATCTGATGCTTTAAAGACTATTCCCTTTGACGGACTTCCTTCTCATTCGCCCATTTTTGAGCTAAATTGGTAATATTGAAACGGTATCTATGTGATTCACCGCTTCCAGTACCAATTCCTTCTCCATATGAAATGAGATTATAATCAAGTGTTGTGCCAATATAAGCTGAACCAACACTTGCCCATGATGTGTTTCCAGATTCAGACCAAGTTGGAGATGATGAATTATATGTATGGCAATATACTGTAATATCTTCATCTCCCTGACACATTAGATCACGAATTTCAACATAAGCCAAGGGAATATTATTTCCGCTATATTTAATTAAAGATAAATTCGGAAATCTCATAAGTGTTCTTGTAATTGAACCTGCTGGCTGTCTTCCAACATGAATCGAACTTGATGTTCCGCTAAAAACATAATTAGGATTTATTGTTACGTCCTCTATCGCACCCGAACCACTACTACTATTAATTTCAATCGTAGGATCAATACGAATTGGATATAATGTTGATTTATCACATAGAAAATCTTCATCAATATGTATCGACAACTCATATTCCTTATTTGCATTAATCGTTTCATATGTCATATAACCCATTGTATTATTATGTTCATCAGCAGTAAACACTATAATATCACCAATTGTTGCTTTTATATTACCTTTAGTATCAGTGAGATAATATGAGCCGTTTTCCTCAACAAGTGTTAACCCATTTGTAATAAGAGTAAATGAAAAATCATTTTGTCCAGTATATTCGCTTATGACAATATCTTCTTTGAAACCCATGTAAGTTAATGAATATTCTAATGTTGTCTTGTCGCCATATAAATATGTTACTTTCTTTTTATCACTTGATAACGAAGCTTCAGAATTATTTGTTGTCTTTAATTTTGGAATCATTGAAATTACAATATCATTATATTCTAAGAAAATACCTTCAGATAACTGTTTTGAAAATGTTGTTTTTATATTGTTGTTGGCTGTTTGATAATTGCCATTAGATAAAGCGTTTAAGTCAAGAGTAATGTCTTTAATAATGCCTTTGCAATCAATATATTTGACAGGATGACTGTATACACGCATTGTATTGGTTCCGTCATTATTTTTAAATACAAAAGTGTATAAGTCTTCTTCTTCTGATTGAACTCTACCTATGTAACCATGTTCTGAGGCTTCTATTAAATCTACAGAGTCAGGTAATACCAAATCATTATTTACAGGTATATTTGATTCATCCAATAAATATTCATCAATAGAAGTAAAGCCAGTAAAAAACACAAATATAACACATATTACTAATATTAATGAAATATACTTTTATCAGGTTTCCATTATTCCTGCGTCTACCCGTTAATATCCGTCACGGTTCCCATAAATATAGGAAGATTGGTTGAGGTGTCGATTATCGCATAGACAAACGGGCGGTCAAGCGTCACGGTATAATCATACATCGGGCATGATTCAAATTTCATTTCCACCTTGGTGACGGCACCGGCCTTTGTGCCGCGCTCGTCCACAGAAATAAAGGTCTTGTGAAGTACTTCGCCGATATAAATATTTCCGTAAGGCGAACTACCGAGCTTTGAAAAATCCGCCAGTTTGCTGTTAAACGCGGTCGGCATACCCAGCTGCTTGAGGGCGTCGTTCATGGTGACGGTGTAGGAATAACTGAATTTCGGCGTTTCCGTTTCGACCGATACTTTTTCGGCATTTTTGACCGACGATACAAAACCCTCACCGGTCAGCGTGTCTATATATTCGTCAAGGGTTATATTATAATTGGGAAGCAGAGCGACAAAAGCGTATTTGCTGTCTTTATAATACTTTATAAAGCCCGTAGCTTTCCCGTCGTCAATATAGCGTTCCTCCACCGACGACATCATCTCAACGGAGCGTTCTTTGCCGTTATAAGCGGTGAAAGTACCATCCGTTATATTGTCCTTTTCATAAATTGTCGCCCATTCGGCATCAAAAACCAAAGCGTTGATAAGGTACATAATTGTATCGGCGTCGATTCTGTCGACTATGTTGTCTATCATGCCTTCGGTCTTGTCCTTGACCCAGTTGTTGATATCCTTGACGGTCTGAGCGTCAAACGGAGATTTATACGCGGAAGCGTTGTAATAATCGGCGTTTATCTGCAGAAAATCCTTATCCACGGTAAGGGCATCCTCGTCGTCACGAAACCATATGGAATTGGCGATTCCCAGCTTATATTTTTCGGCGGATGGCAGAGAATTGACATAGGAATAAAGATATTCGTTCAGATCCTCAAGGCTTATTCCGCCGCCGAGCAGCGTTTCCATCTCCGTTTTGGTCTGCGTGTCCGCGCCGTTGGCGGTCATGGCGAGCGCAAGCATGACTGAAAGCGGAGAAATAAGCGAATTTTTGCCTTCCGTTATTGATTTTTTGAACAGCTCTAATGAAAAATCTGCGTATGATGCCGTAAATGCCTCGTCGGGTTGTTTGCCTGTCGGTGTTTTTGCTTCGACACCGTCCATCAGGTCCGCCGCTTGCACTTCGATAGAGCAGCTCACAAAATTGAACGCCATGGCGATGATAAGCATAAGCCCGAGTGCTGTCGAAAGAATACGTTTTTGAGTTAACATACAAAATCCCCCTGTATAGCTATATGGTTATATTTCCATTTAAAACATTAAGTATACCTGTTAAGGCAGGATGTTCCATATTCTAATACGTTTCAAATGAGGATTTGGTTTCATATTATTTTATAAACAGTTGTTTTTATATAAGTCTTCATAAAAAACATCCCCGCGGAATTTTGTCCGCGGGGATGCTATTTATATTATTTATTTTTAC
>SACC01000540.1 GCA_009928745.1 Clostridia bacterium | reverse complement strand
AATTTGAATCTCTCTTATAATTTCCGGTATGTGCTGCCGCCGAATTGTTGCAGCAAAAAAACTATTTTTATGGTAATTTGTATAATATTGTAAAAAAGCATTGGCACTTAGAAAACAAAAAAATCCTCCATTCAAAATGGGGAAAACAAGAATTCCGTATGAATTTTTGAGCGAAAGAAAATATGAAAACTTCTTTAGACGGATTATCGGCGAAAGTTTTTGGAATAATCCGGTTGCTTAAAAATCAATATAGCATGCAATCCGCAGCGATAAAACGATTTATTTGCCCGCTGCAAAAGGGGCATTAATAATACTTGTCAAGCAATTTTTATGAAGTTTTTACGATTAAACCGTTAACGCCGATATCAGGAATTCTTTCGAGTCGAATTCCTATGAACGGCGCATCTTTCTTCCTCTTGATATTTTATATCCTCTACAAGATTACTTATGCGAATATAATATTTTCCGGTTTCAGCCGGTATAACCCCATACGACGGGGCAGGCGCCGGAATTCCAGTTGGCGCTCCAACCCGAGGGCTTGGACGCCGCGCGGCAATATATTGTCAGCGCGAAGCAATATTGGAAGACGTCCGAACCCATAAGCGTTACGGCGGACGGGATTATAATACCCGTAAGCGAGGTACAATTCATAAATGCGGCGTAATACAATGACGTAATTGAGGGCGGAATCACAAAATCGACGAGATGATTGCATCCGTATAATGCGAGCGCGGGCAGTTCTGTTATATTGCCTGACAGGATCACTTTTTCGATGTATGTGCATCCGCTGAAAACGCCGTATCCGAGCGAATTGCCCGATATCGTGATTTCTTTCAGCGCCGAAGGCAGCTCAAAGCTTACATAGTCGGAGGACGTATAGTATTGTAGAGCGGTATACGAACCCGGGTAGCTTGTCGATCCGAAAATGTACCCGAATAACGCTTCCGAATTTATTGCCGACGTGCTTTTCCCGGCGAAAGGCAGAGTAATTTCCGCAAGGCTCGAGCAGCCCGCGAAAGCCCCGACGCCTATATCGGTTATATCTTTATCCAATACGGCGTAAGTCAGCGCGGTGCAATTCCTGAAGGCTTTGTCCCCGACCGTACCGCCGCCGTTTACCGTAATATCGGTAATATGCGAGCAATCGTAGAACGCGCCGTAATTCAGGTTGCCTGATACCGTGACACTGGTCAGAGAATCGGGCAGATAATAGGTTTCGCTGTCGCTTACGTTGTAATACTG
>SACC01000073.1 GCA_009928745.1 Clostridia bacterium | reverse complement strand
CAGTATCGGCGTAGTAATATTGCCCGCGCTCACACTGCTTATAATATTAATATTTGTTGCGATAATTTTGTCTTTTGCAGGTTCATGCGTTTCACGCGAAGGAGAGAACTTTTATTTAACCAAAATTTCACCTGTATCTGTAAAACTTCAGGTGCTTGTAAAGCTTGCGCTATATCTTGTCGTTGCTTTTGCTTCAATACTTGTAACGACTGCCGTAGTTATTCTCACCAAGCAGGTAACTGTAGGAATGGGCTTTGCAATTATGGGTATTGCAATGATGATTGCAATAGCAATAACTTGTATGGCTGTAAAACTTGATATTAACAAACCGCAATTCGCAGTTGGCGGAGACGGAGAGCTTATTAACGGCAATGCGTCGATTTTTATTGCGCTTGTTGTAGGCTTTGCGATAGCGGTCGGGTTCGGCATCTTCGGAATGGTCGGTATATTCCTTTGGGGAATACCGTTTACCTTTGGTATGATAGCAGTTGCAGCTTTTGCATATATGGTAGCCGCGATTATTTGGCTGCTTGTCAAACTTGGCGCCTCTTATGAGCGCATAATGCAGAGATAGGCGCGTATGAAAAAAGTACTGATAGCAATATTACTGTTAATACCGCTGCTTGTCATAATGTCGATTAGCGTATCTGGCATGATTATTTCTGCCGAGATTACTATTAATATCGAAAGTATGAAGCTTACCCATAAGGGAAAGGAAGTTTTTGCCGAGCAAATTTTGCTTGATGAATATATTGAGAAAAATAAAAAATTTCAGCTTTTCGCCGATTATTATCCGCGTATCGCCCAGAACAAATCCATAATATGGACCAGCTCTGACGAAAGTGTCGCAACAGTCAATAACGGCATAGTTTCTTTTTTGGATTATGGCAGCGTTGATATAACCGCAACCGCCGCAAGTAATACAAGCTGCAATGTAAGTTGTACCTTTTATGTAATCGGCGAAGCAATAAAGTCAATTCATGTTTCTGAATATGGCGAAGATGTCGTAAAAAATGAATATTATTTGAAAAAGTATCAGACAATGCCGTTAAAAGCCGAAATTATTCCAAGCACAGCTTTAGGAGATAACAAAATCGAATGGAGCAGTAATAACGAGAGTATCGTTAATGTTGACAATAACGGTATATTGACGGCAGTCTCAATCGGCGCTGCAACCGTTACTGTAAGTGCAAAGGGAATCAAGGGCGTATACATTACTAAGACAATCAATATTACAGTAGAGAGCGAAATGCTGTCTATTATCGACACAGTTTATACCAGCGCCACAAGCTTTAATTTTGCAGATATTTTATCCAGCCCAGATGTTTTGGTCTATGTCAATAATCAGCTTATTGTCAGCAAAATTTATAACATAACTAATATTGGCATAACAGAAGTGGAATTACGTAAAAACGGTCATTCAGAGTATATTAATCTGGTGCAGAAAGCTACAGACAAAGCCCTTGTTTTTGAAAATATCTTTGCCATGCAAAAGGGCGCATGGCTTGCGAATAACTATATATCTCAAGGCGGCGCAGACATTATCCTTAAGGCAGTTGCCGCAGAAGGCAGTCTACCTGCAGGCGCGGAGATAATCTGGACTAGTAACGATCAGCAGGTTGTAAGAGTAATCAACGGAAGACTTTACGGACATACTCCCGGCAATGCGCTTATTACTGCAAGCTTTGACGGATATGAGAGCGCGGAGATAGAAGTTACCGTTGCAATGCCAATTAGCTACATCAGATTGGAATATGATACAAAAGAAGATAAGCCCGGACTAGGTCAAGATAGAGTATTCGGCATATATACTTGCCAAGATAAAGTTGTAACCAATCAGTTAAAATTGAATATAAAATCTACCTATCCGGATGTGCTTACAATGATAGGATACGAAGAATTGTTTGACTACTCAAGCTCGAACGAGCTTTATGCAACAGTAGACGCTATGGGCATTATTACATTTAGCCGCGCGGCTATTGGAAAATTTGTTACCATAACAGTCGAGGCAAGATATTCTCCTCTTATTGCTAAAGATTCGTACACCTTTAAAGTCATTGACGGAATCAATATCGGCGTTGGATATCAGCAAAATATATATGACAAAGATAACGATATAATGCCGAGCTTTGTTCCTTTTAATGATTTAATGTATATCGCTAACGAATATCAGGGCGATTATCAGGAAAACAACGAGGTATCGGCTATTGTATTGCATACAAATATTTATTACCCTGAGAATCTTGACGGAGAACATCAGGTTAATTTGTCCCGTTCAATATACGGCAACGGCAATAAACTTGACGGTCAAATGCATTCTAGAACATTCACTACCCGTATGTTCGGTAGTACGACTAACGGTTTGTTTAATTCCAAAAGACCGCTGGAAATTGTTGTAGAAAATTTATCGATACAGTCATTCGCGCCTATCTCCGAAGATTCGGTTGCGGCGTTTAGAGAGCTTGCTAATAAGGGCGGTATGCCTTGGTATAAATATGCAAGCAATGAGCATTTAGAGGGTATTACTCATATATTCCGCTATTGTCTTTTCCAATACGCGTATAGTCAGATGGAGTTGTCAGGCGGTAAGACGGTAATTGAAGGTTGCATATTCCGTAATACTGCGGGACCTGCTATTCTTATGCAGACTAGTAAAGACACCGCTTCAGATTTGACAATCAAAAATTGCATTTTCTCTAACAGCATTGCGCCGGCAATGATAACAACCTGCGGCGAATTTATGTCTGATAAAAATACAAGAGACGGCACAAAATATTTTACTTTAAGAATGGAAGGCGAAAATTATATCTACAACTGGAAAAAGCTGGATGAGACTTTCAGACTGGATGTAATTCCTACTAACAATATAGCATATACAGATAAACTTGCGCTATATGATACTCTTAATAATAATATGGCAGATTGGATTAAACTTGCATTAAAAGATGAGCGCAACTCAGACCTTATATACGAAAATTTGAAAGGCGACTACATTAACTTTGGTTTTTTGCTTTTGCCGTTGTGGGTGCCGAATAACGCATTATTTAATCCTTCGGCAGAACACTATTACAACGGCGGTATTTCCGTTATTGGCGATGCGTCCAAGTACATGTTAAAAGAGTTAATTGTGGATACCACTCTTACCTCCAATCCTATAGTAAAAGGAGCCATGAACTATTTTGGAATAAGGATTGCAGATAGTCCGCTTAATCTCGTACTGCCGAAAGGTAATAAGGACGGATATAATACAATGCCTGACGAGAAATACGAATTAAATGCAGCAACTTTGGCAAAATTGCATGGAACTGCGCAGGATTAACATATGAAAAAAATTATTATGGCAGTATTACTAATAATTCCCGTTATTGTTATTCTTGTTATCAACGTATCGGGATTGATTATCTCTTCGGCAGTGGCGCTGGATGTGGAAAACATTATTTTGACACATGAAGGCATTGCGCTAACGTCGTGCGAATTGAATCTCGAGGACTACGCGAACAAAACTTATAATATCGGCGTAGAGTATTATCCAAGAATTGCGCTCAATACCGCAATGCTTTGGACCAGTTCGGATACAGAGATAGCAGAAGTGCATGAGGGTAAAGTCACTCTAAAGAATTACGGCAGCGTGGATATAACCGCGATGTCAGTTAGCAATAATAACGCGAAAGCTTCCTGCACTCTTTATATCGGAGGGCAGACTCTTAGAAATATCCGTATTTTAACATACGGTAGATTTGATGAAGGCAATCTTAGCATTAAGAAATACGAGCAACTGCAACTTGAAGGCGCTATCACGCCGTCGGGAGCGCTTGGGAATAACAAGGTAATATGGTCAAGCAATAATTCCAATATTGTATCGGTAGACGCTAACGGCGTCATTACCGCAAAAACTGCGGGTACAGCTACAATTACAGCAAGCGCCGCTAATACTTTGGGCACTGTTACAAAGAGTATTACCGTTACGGTTGCCGGAGAAGCGTTGATAAAACAATCCTCCGTATATACACAGAATTCATCTGTAGATATTGCTGGTTACATCAATGCCGCAACATATTCTGTATCAATAACCGGCGGGACGCTTAACGGCACGTCTGTCACAACCTCTGATACCGCAACGCTAACATTCAGCGCAGGCGGAGAGACTGCAATTATGACAGTTCATAAAATCTTGAGCGAAAAAATACTTATTGAAAATCTTGACCTTCTAAAGAACGGAATGTGGGCGAAAGGCAATTATATCGCAACAAACTCCGCCAATATTATTTTGACCGCGATAACTGCATTAGGCAGCGCCCGCAATATCGAATGGCATTCAAGCAACAGCGCCATTGTCAATATAGTCAACGGGAGATTATATACAGGAGCTACAAGCGGCGAAGTTGAGCTTACGGCGCGCGCTACAAATTGTATCGACGCAACAATAACTGTCAATGTATTAACGCCTGTTACATATTTCCGCCTTGACCAAAATATTAATAACGATAAACTTGGACTTGCGCAAAGTAAGGTTATCGGGTCACAGAGTATGGTTGACGGAGAGATAGTCAACAGCGTCAGACTCGGCATTGCTTCGGTTTATCCAGCGAATGCGGCGCAGATGTTCGAATTCAAGAGTAGTAATCTTTCGCGCGCAACAGTAGATAATAACGGGAATATAGTTTTTTCGTCTTACGCAATCGGTCAGCCGGTAACTATTACCGCAACGCCGATATTTAGTACAATCAGCGCAATAGCAAGTTATACATTCAATGTGGTTGATGGTGTTAATATTGGTATGGGTATGGCGAATATCTACGACGAGACGCAAAATATTATGCCTAGCTACGCGCCATATTACGATATGCACAAAGTTATCGATGATACCGATTATGCAGTAGTCTTGCACACTGACGTATATATGCCGTCAATAGGCGCAGGCGGAGAAGCGTTTAGCAATTTTACTAATAGCATTTTTGGTAACGGACATAAGTTGGACGGACAATTTTACAGTGATTCGCCCAAGAGCAGACTTTTGTACTGGTATCTTGGCACAGGAGCTAACGCTTTATCGGATAATGCAACTATAATTATTGAGAACCTCAATGTTCAGGCATATAAGCCCACGTCAGACGATTCGAAAGAAGCGTTCACCAGTCTAATTGAAAAAGGCGGAGGTCCTGTATGTGTAGAGGGCGCGCGTAGCGAGGGTCAGAAGTTCAATATTGACTTCAAATTTTGTTTATTCCAATACGCTTATTCGCATCTCGATTTTACCGCAGGCGATATTTTAGTCGAGGGCTGTATCTTCCGCAATAATTCGGCAACTGCAATAACCGTACAGTTCTGTGAAAACGATGCGGCTAACGTAACTGTGAAGAATTGCATTTTTTCTAACGCAATTGCGCCAATTGGCGTTATACTCGGCGATGTTAATAAAGTAGTGAAAATGCAAAAAAATTACGTGTTAAAGTCAAGCAAGTTTACCTATGAAGGCGACAATTATATTTACAACTGGAAAAAGGTAGATGAAATTCGCATGGATATGTTGCCAAGTGTCCCCGATAATGCAACATTTAACGCGCTTGTGTATCAAATTAATAATATGCTTTCAGATTTTTTGAGAACGGTATTCACTTTAAAAGTCAACTCGGATATCATGTATTACTATGAGGGCAGTAACTATGTCAATATGGGGTTCTTGGTGCTTGGCTTGTGGTACAACGCTAATCCGCAGATTAACCCTGCAAGCTATAGTGAAGAGGGCGTAAATATCCATATAGACGAGGACAAATATTGGTTAAAGCAAATGGATATTTCGGGAATGCCGGTTATGCAAAATCCTTTAATTAGAAGTCTTGGAATTTTACCCGAAAACTATGCTTATGTTCTTAATCAAAGAGATAAAGACGGCAGTTATAATACAAAGCCTAATGAGACATACAATATTGACTACAAAACATATAACAGACTGCACGGCGAAAATTCAAATTAAGGAATCAATTAAAAATAACTACCCAAGAGGTAATTTTGCTTATCCAATGTATTTATTGGGCGTCACTTAATCAAGTGTATAAACATCATTAATTATATAGCAATACTAAAACAAAAGGCTGACAATTGTCAGCCTATTGTTTTTATGTAATGAAAGCACTATACTCAATAATTCGGTAAATGGGGCATATGGATTGCCCCATTTACTTTATTTGCAGGAACCGAAGCCGCTGCAAGGATTATTGCCAGCAACGCCGCCGCAACCGCCACAGCATTGCAGAATAAGGAGTAAAGGCAGAATATCGCAGATACAGTTACTGTTATTGCCGTTACCGCAACAACAAAGGATCAGGATAAGCCACAATGAATTATCACAGCCACATCCACCGCCGAATAAATTTGTCATATATGTATACCTCCGTTTTGTTCTTTTTTTAAGAATATGTTTCTTACTTCACAATACGCTATATAAACTAAAAGTGTTACTTTGCTTGACAAATTTGGTTAAGAATTATATTATTAGCTTATCTTTTCACTAGAGGTTATTATGGCAAAGAATAATGTATTGACAATGGATAAGCTGGTATCGTTATGTAAGGGCAGAGGG
>SACC01000072.1 GCA_009928745.1 Clostridia bacterium | reverse complement strand
GATTATCGCTCATTACGGTTTGAATATTGACCTTATTATTCCCGATGAGCATACAAGAAGGCTGGGACAAGCATATGCGGCGGCGCTTTTGTAAATAGACCCAAAAAAAGTATTCATTTGTTCTTATGTCTGATATAATCTCAGCTTATATCGATTATTAAATTTTAAAAATTCTTGAAAAAATATTTAATTGGGAAAAAACGGGCAATTTGGCTTTAAGAACTAAATGTAAAATGCAAATATTCGTATTATTCGGCGATTTTCTTCGAAGAATTAATTTGTTATTTATTTTTACTTAAAATATATATATAATACGCGCATATTTTTATTTATAAAGCTATTGACATTATTTATTCTCTCTAGTAAAATATTAGTATGGTTTTTCTTCCTACTAGGAAGTGGCTGGAGGTATTTATGAGTAAGCGCATCAGTTTGTTTATAGTAATAATTACACTCGTTTGCTTGGCGACATTCGGGTTGGTAGCGTGTAAAGATATTTCACCTATCATTATTAATCCGAATCCCGGCGGCGGTCCGAACAATCCGCCAGTAGGCGAAGTAGTGAACATCAGTACATCGGATTTCTTCGGGTTTGTGGAGTATGTTTTGAATTTTGCAAGTCAATCGCTGGCTACCGATCAGGATGAAGATTATTTGGTATTTAGTTTTCAATCCAACGATATAGCCTTGACGGTTGACCAGGTAACAAAACTCTATTACATAAACTTCAAGGCAAAATATAATCGTGTTGACGATAAGAAATCAGATTTGCTATTTGAATTACGTGAAAAAACAACACAGGATATGGTTATAGGATTCTACTATGATGCGGGTAAATTCTATCTCGATATAGCTGGCAGCGATGGTCCCAATCTCATAATTAATGAAGTTAATCTCCAGCAAATGGTACAACTTGCCTCCTCGGCTACGGGTTCTATGACTGGTATCGTAGATATGATAACCGGTCTTGAATTCGGCGGCTTCAATATAGGCTCAATGGTTTCGGGTGTTTTGAGCGGTCTTATCAAGTCGGCTACGCTTACTACGACAGGCGATAAGAAGGTGCTTGATGTCGAAACGGATCTTTCTAACTTTATTTCGGGTATGTTCAACCTGCTTAAGACGGTATCACCTATTCTTAACCAGTTCTATGTTGATGATATTTTGAATTCACTTTTTGGACTAAGACTTGTAAATATTCTTAATTATCCTTTAGAAAAAATGGCGTTAACCTTTTCAATTACCACCGAGAAGAACGTATTTTCTCAAGCCAAGATTAACGCAAGCTACGGCGGAAGTATGTTTGCCTTTGGCATGCAGTTCGACGCAATTTATTACGGCACGGACGTATACGGTATAACCGATATCGTCTTCCCGAGTTTTGTTACATATGATTCTTTCAGCGTATTCAATATCGACGTTGAGTTTAATCTCGTTTATGACAATGGAATCGACCAGACAGTAACTATCGGCGACACAATAGGCGGTATATTATCCCGCTTTTTCGGCGTAACGGATATTGGCAATCTTGGCAGAAAGACTATAAGTTTAGGCGAAGGTACAATGGGTGTTAAAGGCAGGTTGCAGACCTCTCTTGATATGCAGAATAATGAGAATAACGTTATTATACTCGCATTGAGCGGTCTTGACGGAAGCGCGTTGGCGAACATTGTTTACCGCGGCAAGGACGAGACTGTTTTTGTGGATTTGTCACCGATTGGTCTGCCTAAAGTGAAATACAGCGGCATTAATCTTGCTCATATACTGAATAATCTATTGGGCGGATTATTGGGCGGTATGCTGACAGGCGAAGCGGCAGCTGCTGTCGAGACGGGTATGACAGAGACCTACGGCGGCAATAATTTGGCTCAAGCTATCGGCAATTATTCCAGTACCGCTACATACGAAGTCGCTACGGCGGGTGATGTTGCATATGTAAAAATGGATACATTCAAGCTTATTGTTGCCATTCTTAATACGCTGGAGAAGCAACCCGGCGGCAGAAAGGCTATCGCTATTACCATTGATCGTAGCACTTTGAAGACAGTACTCAACGGTATGGGCTTTACCCAACAAGAGAATCTTAACACTTTACGCGCAGTCAGCCGTACCGGTATGACCGCAGCGGAGATTGCGGCGCTTGACGCTTCAATCGCTTCGGCAGAATCTACATTGAGAATATTCGACGTAATACTCGGCGGAATGACTAACGCATATTCGGACGAGGATATTTTAATCCGTGAAATCCGCATGGAAATAGGTCTTTTAGACGGCGAGTTCGGCATATATGCAGACATTGATCTTAAGTTAAATAATAATCTCGTTTTGAGTCTTGAGATACCTAGAGCGACCTTGGGAGCCAGACCTCAATTCGTTATTGATGTTAACGCAATCAACAAAAATACATATGTAGACCTAGATGAATTATCCACTATCAGCCTGTCGGCTCAAATATCTGTTGATATGAATTCGGGCAGTTTGACAACATTAGACCTTAACAGCGCGCTTGGCGGCATCATAGCAGAGCTCGCTTGCGTACTTAATGTTAAGAATCCCTTTAACGGCGGTTTTGATATAGTTTTTGATGCCAATATCGGCCTGGATAACTTCAAGTTGTCAGACATAATTGCCGGTAATGGCTTTAATCTTGAATTGGGTAAAATCGAGCTTGCGGTAAGAGTTTATGAAAAAGGTTTTATAGATAAAGCGCACCAGATTTTGGCAATATATTACTACGAATTTGCTCCTAACGAAAGCGCAATATTCGTTGACGCGTCAGGCATATCTATTGACGGCAGCGTGGGTTTACCTATGTTTATGTACAAAATCAACATTGAAGATATGCTGATGAATCTATTGTCTGGCGAAGAAGGACTAGCGCAAGCATTGTCCACTACAACAGCAGGCGCGCTTGGCGATGAAATGACACCGGAGACCCTTATCAAGATACTCGGCGGAATTTTCGGCGGTATCTCTATCGATCAAGGTGAATTTGCAATGTATTTGGGAGAGCGCCTGATTGCGACAGTATTTGAACTATTACTCGGGACTGAGGATGTAGACGGCATAATTAGCCTTGCAGACAGCAGCAGAGTATATATGAAAACATCGGAAGGTTTTGAAGTAGGTTTGGTGCTGTCACTCGATACTTCAGACGGTACTCCCGGTTATGTCAACCCTTATCTATCGGTGCGTATGCACAATTTTGTGCTGGCGCTGCAACACAGGGATATATTGCCGTCCGCCGCTAACTGGTATGACGCTTATGTGGACATTACCGCGCTTGACAATATATATGTTTCCACCGAATTGTATATGGAATACGCTTGGGAAGATAATACCCAGCTTGACAGACCTTCTTTCTCAAAATTGATTGGAATAGCCGAAAGCATTGTGCCGGGAAGTCTTGCTGACATTCTCGACGGTTTAATATTTGATATTATGGTGCAAGGCAATATTTCGGGCGAATTCAGAGTAAAGATAAGCGCTAACCTTGATATCAACGATATACTCGGCGCGCTTGAATTGAGAGTGGAAATATTGATGAACGGCGACAGCATTGTTACCCTATACTTTGACGGCGAATATGTGTATTTTAACGCATCTTTCGGCACAGTCGGGGACAATGGAGTTAAAGGCTTTAATTTGCCTAACTTTAAGTTATATGTGGGTAACTTATTCAGCGGTATCGGTGAAGAAGCTACGGCTGAAGAATCAGAAGACGGTATTATGTCCAATATTATGGGTATGCTTTTGTCCAATATCGGCATATTATCCGAGATAAATATTAACTCGCGCGGTGTAGGTATTGCGCTGTCTAATACGACGATATCCACGCTCTTTGCGATACTCGGATACGATGTAGGCACGGTGTTCGACAACCTCACTCCCGAAGGTTATGTAAACATTATCGGCGGCGTAGGCGTTGGACTGAAACTGTCTAAAGACGCTAACAATTATATAGCGTTCGGTATTGATAAGATTAGCGCAAGCTTTGTCCGCCAAGATCTCGGACTAGCCGCAGTAAGCGGATATCCCGTACTTGATATTAACAATCTTAGCGATATCGGATTCGCCCTTACCGGTGAAATTGGTCTGCATATGGACGCATATTCATCTGGCGAACAGGGCGCAACATTAGAGAATCTTGTCAAGGGTCTTATTGACGGCTTGAACGTAGGCATATCGGTAACCGAGCCGGTTAATATGAGATTGTCTTTTGACTTAATGGCGAATATCAATATAGCTACGTTAGATTTTAGCGATTTGAGCACAGCGCTCAATATACTTAACGACTTAGAATTTTTACTAAGAATATATGTTTTGGATCAAAACGGTAACCGCTCTGCCACCGGAGTATTGTTATATTACAATGCATCAACGCAGACTGTGTACGCAAAAGCGCCGCTGTTCGGTGTAGGCGCGGTAAGTTACCGCGGCTTTGACATATCTGCGCTGCTTGGCGGACTATTAGGCGGCGAAGAGACGGCAGGAGCTGGAGAACCCTCCTTTAATAACAAATTGCTTGCGCTGTGTCTTAACGAAAATAGTATTGCGGTAGTCATATCTGGTATACTTATTGCCGACGCGCTTGCGCAGTTAGGCATTGATCTTGGCGGTATTGACCTTGGCGCATTCATTGAATCGGTAAGCGTAGGATTGACGACAGATTACGGCGTTATGTTAGGCGTTGGACTTGCCGGCGTCTCGCTAGAATTCAAGCTTGACGGTATAATTCTCTCTCTTGAAAAACAAAATCTTGAGCAATATGCTTTCCGCACTCCGCAGGAAGAATTGCAGTATATACCCATTAGCGACGAAAACGGCGCGCTTTCTATTCAGGAAGTTTATATTGCCGCAACCGTATCTTTCGACTTCAACACAGGCGTGTTCGGGGTGGATGAAGAAGGTAATCCCAATGTATCGCTTTCGGAGACATTGGCAGGCTTAGCCAACGCTATGGGGCTTGATGCGACTATCGCGGCAATTATCAATCAAATATCCATATATATCGGCAGTAACAGTAATTTGGGCGACTTATTCAACATGCCTATAATTATTGATTTTAAGGCATTTATCAATATAAGCAGTTTTGATTATGCAAAGCTTTCTATTGATATTTCCAACGCCAACGGTAAGATATTCGGTATATATTATGACAGCACAAATGACGCTTTCTATATTGATTTGTCAAGCTTAGGCGCTAAGAAATTCAAGATTGAAGGTACGGGCGTATTAAGTATGGTACAAGGTTTGCTGGGGTCTATGCTTGCAGGAGCAGAGGAGCCGGAAGAAGCTGGTCTTGACATATTCGCAATGATTAACAGCCTTATCGGTTCGGTTACAATTAACGGAGAATCCGGAATTATTGGTATCGCAACCACTGGCAATTTCCTTACAACAATCTTGTCGTTACTTGCAATTGATATGTCTGGCATCGCTATGCCGCAGATTATTGCAATGTTCGACCTCAATCTTAAAGATATCGGCATCGGTATCGGTTTGAGCATACTCGACAATGCGTCCAATGAGGCTTTCGGTGTGAACATAGGAATAGGCGGCTTTGCAATTGCATTCAGCGAGCCCGCAGGTATTCTTCCTAATGACATTAATACCTATTATGACTGGAAGGACATTAATTTTGGCTTCGACGCAAGAGCGCAAGTCGAGTTTGCAATTGACGCGCAATATGCGCAGACAATTAACGATTATATCGCAGACCAAGTAATCGGCAACAGCTTTGAGCTATTTGTGAAAGATAACGCGGCAAATGATATCTTAATCGCGCGTATGGGAATTGATTTTGCTATCAATGTACATCTTAATTCCTTGATTGATACGCAAATTGAGCTGTTTATGTCCGTGTACTATATGACATCAGACGGCGAGCTTTATAATGATAACAACAGACTTGTGACAATTTATTATAATTCGCACGACAGATATGATGCGGCTACGGCTTCATATATCGAATCTTTGTATTTTATCTATGGTAATACTGCCCTTTCCGAAAACGGTGTCAGAGTAGACAATCTAGGGATAAGAGACCTTGTGATGAATATGCTGGGTATGCCGCAGAATGCAGCAGCCGGTGAGGTTGCAGCAGCAGGAGACAACAGTCCTCTCGCGCCTATAATATCTGTATTGATTGATAATGGTGTGATAATTGGCGTTAACGGCGGTGTGGTGTCGTATTTACTTGAACTGACAGGACTTAATATGTTCCTGCCTCCTTTTGATGGGGTAAGCGTTACGGCGTCAGCGGATAAGATGGAGCTTAGCATTAACTTTAATGAAAAATCTCATCTTGCTTTCAGCCTAAATGATTATTCTTTGATATTCGCTAACACCCTTACCGAAAAGGAAAGATATTCTTCGGCGATTAATTCCATTCGCGCTAATTCCACCAGTCTTAAGGATCTTGGTCAGATATACTTTGCTACCTCAATGAGCGCAAGACTCAGTGTAGCTGAACTTGAAAATACTGAGGAAATAGCAAGATATACTAATTATCAAAACGTATTACAGGTGTTATTGAGTTCGGACAGCGACCGCAATTATTATTACGGCGTTGATATCGAGATGGGTATCAGC
>SACC01000539.1 GCA_009928745.1 Clostridia bacterium | reverse complement strand
ACTTGAAACAGCGCTCAATCGATATACTCGTAGCGAGCGACGTTGCGGCGCGCGGACTGGATATTGACGACCTCGATTATATCTTCAATTACGATTTGCCGCAGGATGTGGAATATTATATCCATAGAATCGGAAGAACGGGGCGCGCTGGCAAGAGCGGCAACGCTCTCTCGATTGTCAGCAATTCCGACGAATTGGTGCTTTTGAAAAAATATAAGGAAGCGACCAAGTCGGACATAGTCGAGCACGAGCTTTCAAGTACCCTTTCGGTCTTTGATGAAATAGAGGGCGAGATCCCGCCCGAAAGGTCGGTGCTGTACGGTACGCCCGCCTATAAGAGTAAGAGCGGCAAATTCATCCCCTTCGCTAAGCGCGGAAGGTGGTAAGCAAAAAGTCACTATTCACAATAAAAATTTGTATAAGCGGTAACAGGCGCAACGAAAGTTGCAATAATATAATAAAAACTGCGGAAGCCTATTGATTTATGTTTTTATTAATGATAAATTATAATTATTAAGAACAAACTTCATAAATCCCTCGGGGGAAGGCGAGTTGAATTTTGATGGATATTCTGTCGGAATGACGACATTGTCCGTACCGGCGGTACGGACGAAGAGCAAAGACGGGATATACGCAAAATAATACCGGCTTATACGAAGTGCAACGGTCTTCTCTCTTCTCTCTTAACCGAACGAAAAATTCATTTCGATTTGCATTGCGGTATTTGTGGAGTATGTCCTTAGGAGGATAACCGTGACCGAACTTTTGATTTCGTGCATAATATGCTTCGCTACTCAACTGATTACTCTCGGTTCCGCTTACCGTATGGACAAATATCTAAAGCCGCTAAGGCTTTTCCCGCGTAAAAACATCGGCGCGTTTCAAAAAAGCATATTGGTTTTTGGGGATATCGTTTCCATATAATATAGCAAACTCTTTTTCACTAAATTGCTTGGGGGATAAGGCAAAATACGATGGAACTTCTTGGGCATCTTTTGCCTCTAATACCACCCCATCCACACATAGACTGTTGCTTAAAACCATCGCTTGAAAAGATGCACCGATATTAATCACATACGTGCCGGCTTCGATCACAAAGGCGTTCTTTGTTCGGTCAAACACGCGAAATGTATACTCATCAAAGCCAATAAAGACCTCTGTTTCTTCACCGGGCGCCAAATATGTTTTGGCAAACCCTTTAAGTTCTTTAATCGGTCGATATATAGCAGAGTCTGGCTTTGAAATATAG
>SACC01000071.1 GCA_009928745.1 Clostridia bacterium | reverse complement strand
ATCGGCGCGTTTTTCTCGGATGCGTTTATGTCCGATGAAGCTGGGTACGTGCCGCTGTTCATGGAAGGCGGCGAAGCCACCGTTATAACCAATGCGGAGGGCGCAAGAACTACCCCTTCCGTAGTAGGATTTGCAAAAGACGGAGAAAGAAGAGTGGGGCAGCTTGCAAAAAGACAAGCGATAGCTAATCCTACACGCACAATAGCTTCAATTAAAAGAGAAATGGGCAATAACTTTACAGTTACCATCGATGACAAAAAGTACACCCCGCCCGAAATATCCGCTATGATTTTAGCAAAACTTAAGGCTGATGCAGAAGGATATCTAGGACAGAAGGTAACGCAGGCAGTTATTACTGTACCAGCATACTTTTCAGACAGTCAGAGACAGGCAACTAAGGACGCAGGCAAAATAGCAGGACTTGAAGTGCTACGTATTATCAATGAGCCTACCGCAGCTGCGCTTGCGTACGGACTAGACAAGACCGAGAACAAGAATCAAAAAGTGCTGATATTTGACCTTGGCGGCGGTACATTCGATGTATCAATACTAGAGATCGGCGACGGCGTGTTCGAAGTGCTTTCCACCAACGGCAATACCCGTCTTGGCGGTGATGACTTTGATGAAAGATTAATGAATTATATAATTGCAGAATTCAAGAAAGCTGAAGGCGTGGATGTATCTAAGGACAAAGCAGCGCTACAGAGAGTCAGGGAAGCTGCCGAAAAGGCAAAAATTGAGCTTTCAGGTGTTATGAAGACAACCATTAATCTGCCTTTCATTACATCGGGAGCAGACGGTCCTAAGCATCTTGATATGGACATAACTAAGGCAAAATTTGATTCTTTGACCGAAGACCTTGTTGAGAAAACAGTCGGTCCTACCAAGCAGGCATTAAAAGACGCAGGTTTGACTTTTGGCGAAATTGCTAAAGTAATTTTGGTTGGCGGTTCAACAAGAATACCCGCGGTTATTGACGCTGTTCGCAAGCTTACAGGCAAAGAGCCGTACAAGGGTATTAATCCTGATGAATGTGTGGCAATCGGCGCGGCAATTCAGGCAGGCGTATTGGGCGGTGAGGTAAAAGATGTATTGTTGCTTGATGTTACTCCGCTATCACTCGGTATCGAGACTCTTGGCGGTGTATTTACAAGGCTTATTGACCGTAATACCACCATTCCTACCAGCAAATCGCAGGTATTCTCAACGGCAGCTGATAGTCAGCCCGCTGTAGAAATCCATGTTTTGCAGGGCGAAAGAGAGATGGCGGCAGGCAATAAAACAATCGGCAGATTTTCGCTTGACGGTATCCCGCCGGCACCGAGAGGAGTACCGCAGATTGAAGTTACCTTCGACATTGACGCTAACGGCATTGTAAAAGTGCGCGCTAAGGATCTTGGCACTAATAAAGAGCAAAGCGTAGCGATTACCGCGTCTTCCAATCTTACCGAGAAAGACATTGACGATGCAATCAAAGAGGCGGAGAAACATGCTGAAGAAGATAAGAAGCGCAAGGAACTGTTCGAGATAAAGAACAGCGGAGATCAGCTGATTTACGGAATGGAAAAAACCATTAAGGAAAGCGGAGATAAGCTCGAAGAAGCTGACAAAACAGCCATTGAAGAAGCTATCAAAATCGCAAAAGAGGAACTAAATACTGAGGATGTTGAAGCTGTTAAGAAAGCCATCGAAAAGCTGTCTGCAGTAGCTAATCCTATATTCACCAAGCTGTATCAAAAAACAGCGGCGGAAAATCCCAATCCAAGCGAACCCGAGGACGGCAATATCAACGGAGAGCCGGACATCAATTAATAATTAATAATCTTATAATAAGACTATTGTGCAAGGCATTTTTGCCTTGCACATAGTCATAAAAAGCATAAAGGAGTAACAACTGTGGCAGCAAATTACGATTATTATCAAATGCTCGGCATTCAAAAGGGAGCAAGCGAGGATGAAATAAAAAGCGCTTATAGACAAAAAGCCAAAAAATTTCATCCCGATGTATTTTCCACTGCGTCCGATAGCGAGAAAAAGAACGCCGAGGAGCAATTCAAAAAAATTAATCACGCTTACCAGATATTATCAGATCCCCAAAAAAGAGCGGCATACGACCAGTACGGCGACGAAAACGGTCCGTCCTTCAGAAGTGGTAGTAATGGCGGAGGCGCGGGCGGTTTCGGCGGCTTCGGCGGTTTTGATGATATTTTCAGCAATATATTCAGCTCATTTTCCGGCGGTGGCAGACAGCGCAACGCTTTTGCGCCGCGTCGAGGCGACGATATAACGGTTAATGTAGTTGTCGATTTTATGGAATCGTATTTTGGCGTTGAAAAAGAAATAAAAATTACAAGAAGCGAAAACTGTAAGGATTGCAACGGCACCGGAGCAAAAGGCGGCACCGCTTTTTCTACTTGCAAACGCTGCGGCGGCAAAGGTACGGTTACTTTCAAACAAAACACAATGTTTGGTCAGATTATGCAAGAAGCGGTATGCCCTGACTGTAAAGGTAAAGGGCGAATTATTACCGATACATGTAAGACTTGCGGAGGCAAGGGCAATACGCGCAATATGCGGGTTATGAATGTAAAGATACCGGCAGGGATTGATAACGGGCAAACAATAACATACAGCAACGAGGGAGAGAGCGGTGACAACGGAGGACCTAACGGAAATGTTGTTGTAATTATCAGCGTTAAGCCCCATCCGCTTTATAAGAGAAGGGGCAACGATATATATTTTGAAGTGCCTATATCTTTTAGCAAAGCAGCTTTGGGCGGCGAAATAGATATTCCGACACCTACTGGCAAAATGACATACAAGCTGCCTGAGGAAACTCAGACCGGCACAGTCTTCCGTGTGAAAAATAAAGGTTTTAAGTATATCAATAAGGAATTATACGGGGATATTTTGTTTACTCTCATTGTGCAAACTCCGCAAAAATTAAGTAAATCTCAACGGGAGATACTGGAAAAACTCGAAAGCTCTATGGGTAATAATCAGGATGAAAAGGCTAGAAAGTTTAAGGAGTACCTAAAATAATGACATACAAATCGATTATTATTAATACCACAACGCTCGGAGCGGAGCTTGTAGCGGATATATTATTCGATATAGGCAGTCAAGGTGTCAGCATTATTGACAGCGCAGATGTTATAGAATTATTTAACAGTGAAATAATATGGGACTATATTGAGCAGAATGTGTTCGCCGAAAGTGAAGTTGTAAAGGTTACCGGCTACACTAGTGAGGAGCAGCTTAAAGATGCGCAGGCGGAGCTTGACACAAGACTTGCAGAGCTTAGAGAATACTCGGAGTTTGCTCTCGGCTCGCTTGAAGTCTCTATTGTTGATATAGATGGCGAAGACTGGTACAACACTTGGAAAAAGTTTTATTCACCTATTGAGCTTGACAAAATTGCTATTGTACCATGTTGGCAAAATTATGACAAAGATAAGGTTGTCGTCAGAATCAATCCCGGTATGGCATTCGGCACGGGCGAGCATGAGAGCACAAGAATGTGTTTGACACTATTAGAAAAGCTTGATTTGACTGACAAAACAGTATCCGATATAGGCTGCGGCAGCGGAATACTCGGTATCGCCGCGCTAAAGCTCGGAGCGAAGAGTTGTTACTTTGCAGATATTGATAAACTGGCATTAGAAAATATGCGCGAAAACGCCACGCTCAACAATGTTATGGATAACGCTACCGTTGAGTGCGCCTCACTACTTATGGGCAGCGCACCGAAAAGCGATGTAATTCTTGCGAATATAACAGCAGATATTTTGATAAAATTCGCGAGCCAACTGCCGCCGTTTTTGACTCAAGATACAAAGATTATTGTATCCGGTATAATTAAGGAAAGAGAAGTCGTCGTTTTGGATGCCTTCGCCGCTATTGGGCTGGTACCAACTAACCGCATTACAATGAAAGATTGGGTGGCGTTAGAGTTTTGATATGGAATTAAGAAGATTTTATATAGAAAAATCAATGTTGAACGGCAGCCATGTGACAATAAATGGCGAAGAATACCATCATATGGTAAAAGTTTTACGCTACAAAAACGGCTATTCTTTTATTGCCTGCGACGGTAGCGGTAAAGATTATTATTGCAAAATAATTAATATATCAGCCGATGAGGTGTTGGCTGAAATTACCGATATAGCTGACAATAATACCGAAGCAATTATTGATATTACATTATACTTAGGCGCAATTAAGAATGAAAAGTTGACTATCGCAATCCAAAAAGCAATAGAATTAGGCGTTAAGAATATCGTCATATTCGAATCTGCGCATACATCCGAGAAAGGCATCAATTTTGACCGTTTGAATAAGATTGCGGTTGAGGCTGCCAAACAATGCGGAAGAGCGCAGGCGCCAACAATCGGCGAATTAATATCTTTTGAAAAGGTAATCGAACGGCGCGACGGTGAACTTTTGATAATGGCTTATGAAAAGGAAAACTCACAAACACTTCCGCAGCTAGTTAAATTATTGGGTAAGATTACACGGCTTGGCATAATTATCGGCAGTGAGGGCGGATTCAAAAAGGAAGAAGCGGATATGGCTCAAGCTAAAGGTATATCTACCTTTTCGCTTGGCAGACGGATACTCCGAGCAGAGACCGCGGCAATAATTGCGGCAGGATATATTATACAAGAACTCGATATTTTGTAATACGACAACTTTTCAACTGTATTAGGTATGCTTTAAAAGGGGATTCCTCCATTCCGTTATCACTTCAGTCGGAATGACACTTTTATATATCAATATGTCCTGTCATTCCGCCCGTTATCTTGTCATCCCGACCGTAATCCTGTCATCCCGACCGCAGCGGAGGGATCTCAACAATATGTACTATAATTTTAATCCGCAGTATTGTCATCCCGACCGTAGCGGAGGGATCTCAACAATGCTGTACTGTAATTTCAATTCGTAACTATTGTCATCCCGACCGTAGCGGAGGGATCTTAACCGTATTAGCTATAACTATTGTAATTATTACGTAGCTGTTGTATAATTATCAAAAGGTGAAAAATGAAAATTGTAATATATAATATTGGTTGCAAAGTTAATCAGTGCGAGTGCGACAGTCTTGCAAGTACCTTGCGCAAATCAGGTCATACCGTTGTCAACGAATTGGAGGCAGCGGATTCTTATATTATCAATACTTGCGCCGTAACGCAGGAAGCGGAGAAAAAATCTCGTCAATGCGTTGCGCGAGTCAAAAAATATAATCCGGACGCAGATATCTATGTAATCGGGTGCGCGAGCGAAAAAAATATGGAGCAATTCACCTTGAAGGGTGTCAAATATGTTGCTGGTACCGCTCATAAAGAGCTGGTTGCGACGCTATGCGAAAGCAATGCAAAACATGATTTGCCTACAAAATATGAAAATCTGGATTATGGTCAAACAGAGCGAGCCAGAAGCTTCGTTAAGGTACAGGACGGATGTAATAATTTTTGCTCCTATTGTATAGTTCCATATCTGCGGGGCAGAAGCCGTTCAAGAGAACTTGGAGATATAATTGTTGAGTGCAATATGCGTTCGCTAGATACGGATGAAATTGTTTTAGCTGGTATTAATCTGTCCGCTTACGGCAAAGATATCGGATTAAATCTCACTGATTTGGTAAAGGCAACGGCGAATATCTCTGCAAGAATACGTCTCGGTTCGCTTGAGATTAACGCAATAACTGTTAATTTATTGCAAGCGGTTAAAGATTCGGGCAATATCTGTCCTCATTTTCATTTGTCACTGCAAAGCGGCGATGACGGAGTGCTAAAGAGTATGAACCGTCACTATACACGCGAAGAATTCATCAAAAAAGTTAAAAAAATACGCAAATTTTTCCCAGAATCCGCAATTACTACAGATATTATTGTAGGTTTTCCGACAGAAGATGAAGAAGCGTTCGAGGCGACGCTTGACTTTGTAAAACAAGTTGGTTTTTCTGATATACATATATTCCCGTATTCAAGAAGAGCGGGCACTGCGGCATTCCCTTTAGGCGCCCTAAATGATGAAGTGGTTAAGACAAGGATTGAAAGACTTGCAGCATTAAGAGATACGCTTAAACGCGAATATCTGACAATGTTTATAGAAAGAGAGCTTGACGTGATTGCCGAATACGCAGACGACAGATTTATAGAGGGATATTCGGAGAACTACATAAGAGTTTATATCCCTCATAATTCAACGGCGCAGCTTGGTAAATTATATAAGGTTAGAGCAGATAATCTGCATAAAGACGGACTAATTGCCAGAAAAAAATACTAGGAGATATATATGGATAATTGCATTTTTTGTAAAATTATTGGCGGACAGATACCGTCAACAAAATTATACGACGACCAAGATATGATAATAATAAAAGATATTTCTCCGCAAGCTAAGATACATTTACTGCTTATTCCTAAGGAGCATTATCCCAACATCCTCGAGATGAGCGAATCGCAAGCGGCAACTCTTGCAAAATGCTTGAAGACGCTGTCCACTCTAGTTAATACTTTGGGACTGGAAAAAGGCCAGCTCTTTCAGGCCGTTCCCCGTGACAAGGCAGCACACACGCGTGTCCGGCCCCGCGCCGGGCAGGTGACGCAGG
>SACC01000070.1 GCA_009928745.1 Clostridia bacterium | reverse complement strand
CCTCAATAGAGATGCCGTATTTTTGATATCCGCTGTCTTCGCTAAATACCACAGCTACGCGATAAGTTCCTGCATTAATGTAGCCGGTAGGTACAAAATCCGCATAATCAGTTGAAGCTTGAGGTCTAAAGTTTATATCGTAATCCTCGCCGTCAATAGTAACTGGACGGTTATTAGCCTTAAATGACGCGGTAAACAGTTTTTCAGCTTTATCATAAACCAAATCTCCTGCCGAGGGAGTAAACGCTACAACGAAATTCATAGGAGTAATCGTATAATCATATACGACTTCATAACCGGAAGCAACTCCAAAATAATTATCCGCCTTATTGAATGTCATTACTGCCCTATAAGTTCCCGGCAGCACAGGATAACCGCATTCAGCGTCAATTACGCCGTTCTTATATGCAAAGTATTTAATTGTATAATCTATATTTTGCACGCGTTCGATACCTGTGCCAAAGGTTGAGGTTACTGGCTTAATATTGCCGCTGTATGCGAAGTTCGCAACAGACATTCTTATTATTGATGGATTGCCGCCGGATACTGAAAGTACTTTCACATAGCTGTCGCCGACAAGCAAGCCTTTTGCCTTGTCTTCGGCGATTATAGTTACGATTGTACGATATGTGCCGACTCCGGTTAAATCGTCGGTCAAATAGAAAATACCGTTAAGTGATATATAACTTACCAGTGTGTAATCAACGCCTTCTTCAAAAGTTGCCTTGTCTTGACATGTTACGGAAAAATTGCCTGCCGCATAGTTTACTGCTATTGTAGGCGCAGAATAATTTATTCGGAAATAGAATCTATATTCGTCTCCGGCGCTTGCAATCAGTTTTCCGCCCGAATTGTAATCCAGCAAGAATCTGACTATGCCGATGTAACTACCTACTTGCGTAGGCGCGGCGCTGTTCTCAACGCCTCCGTAAATGTACTTAACTTCATATATTGTGGTCGAAGGATTGTTTTGAATACTGATAGATTGATAAGATAATGCGGGGTTAATCACTACCGGAGAGCCGGTATACAAGAAAGTATTGCCGACAACGTAATTAACTGCATTAACAATTTGGAATTCGTATACAATTATTTCGCCCGATAATATCTTATAATTGGGGTGCGCGCTTCCAAAAGTGTTTTGACCTTCTTGCGGTATCTGTTTGTTGAATTCAAGTCTTACTTGATACCTGCCGATGCCCATTGGCTTTTGTCCTGCCGCCAAGTCCAAAAAATCACCCTCAACTTCGTCGTATTCCCAATATGTAAGTGCATAATCGCTTGTAGTAATGTTAATCGGCTGATCATTTAAGTTAGTAAATGCAGCGGTAATTGTCATACTGGGATTTTGCTGAACTATGGCGTTATTCGCCATAAAGCTTGCCCCGTCGCCTTGGTATACCACCTTATACGGCTTTGGAACAATCTGAAAACTTAAATCGATATGATCGTTCTCTTCTAATCCGTAAGAAGGTATATCGCTATTAAAAACTATGCGCAAAATATAGTCGCCGACATTAATTGGCGGAACTGAGCTAAGTCTGTAACCGTTAGTTGAATTGAGAATTTTTTCCACAAAAAATATGTCGAATTTATCTTCAAAATCCAAGTCGTTAATGTTGCCTGCTAGAACTGGCGCGTTCTCTGCGCCTGTATAATACAGCTTATTGCTTAATAGGCTTGCTGTAACTTCACTGGAAACCAAGTAAAATTCATAAGTAAAAATATCGTTCTCGGCAATATTACTGTTTGCTATATCGTCAAGCATGGAGATTTTGATAGTATAAAGACCTACTTCTACTACTTCAACCGCCTCAACTCCTTCAAATAATACTTCGACCTCATAATCTGTGTCTTGAACAAGTGTCAACCCTTCGCAATATATTGACGCGCCAACCTCAGCTATATGGTCATTCCCGTCAGCCACTAACGAGGCGGGAGTAAGATAACTTATTGCAAAATGGTTATAAATTATGGAATATGTATAGGTTTTTATAACAAGCCCGTTGGTTACAGCGGTACCCGAGGTGGTAAGGTATCCCTGTCCTGTATATGTAGAAACAGCCCTTGCGCTGTATGTACCTACCTCAGCAGGCGCACTGGCAAGCAATGTCGTTCCCGAATAATATTTTATCTCATAGGCATTAAACGGTGAGGATGTCCAATTCGTATTGTCCGTACTCTGCCATACCGATGCCTGCGCAGCAATCCCCGACCCGTTATACACACTGGTGCCGTTACCTGCCAAACTCAAATCAATGTCAATATATATGTCGGATACGCCAGCTTTAGCCAAATCGGGAGTCGTCAAAGAAAAAGCCAGCATAATACATACTGCTAACAATATTGTTAAAATCGGAAAAATTATTTTTGTTTTTATATTAGCCATAAAATACACCTCTGCAAATTTTGGGCATTATATATTATAATAGCATAGCTAACAACTTAATGCAAGTAGTATATAATAATATATAATATAATTATATAACAAGACAGAGGATAAAGTAATTTTATTTTATAAAATTATTTGGAATTTTTTAATTAATTAATAATCTTACATAATTACATTTTGCTCGTCTTAACCACACCAGCTATGAGAGACCTTCCGCATATTTCGCTTTTGCAATAAGAGTTAAGCAATCTGTAGAAATTTTCATGCAAATAACTAGAGCAATTAAAAATAAATTTGCTATTAGTCATTATACCTATTCCTGAAAACTTCAATTAATTTACCTCTTCATCAAATGATAGTTAATAGGTTATGATTTTTATTCCCTCTTCCTGTATGCCATCGATGCCGAACTTATCATTGATGCCTATTTTGCCTAAGTTATTGAATATGCTTTCGACTATTATAAAAACATGTTGCCTGCAAGTCTCACCCCTAATTAACACATTCATCAATAAGTCAATAATTTTACTGTCTATATCTGCGTTAAGAGGTATCACTTCTATATTTTGGCATATGACTTTACCTGAAAAATCAATATATGCTTGTATTTTTACATAAAAAAACAATTCACTGGGGGAAATGTCAATCACATTTATTCTTTTTGACAAATTGGTTGTGTCAACGCTGACAACAACTAAAATATCCGCATAATCCCCTCTTCTCTCTATTTTCATCTCTTCAACTGTCAAAATATCGGTATAGCCTGGATTGATTGCTTTTACTGCGCCGTCAAATAATGCGGTTAGCTCACCGTAATCAAGAAACAACTCATCTTTTGTAAATATCAGCCTTTTTTTGAGTATATAAGCATATAAATTGCGAAGGTTAATGACAAGTCCGCTCTCTATCATCTTTTTTTCAAGACTCTTTTTGTTATTGATAGCTATATCGCTTTTTTTCATTTGAGTACTGTTATTCAACTTATCTATTAATAGAATTGTTTCCCCTAAGGTAATTGTACTCGGACAAATAATTTGCTCTCCGCCAAGCAAATCTACGGCAATTCCCGTATCCGCTAAGCTAATATCCATAACTAGAACAGTCGTGACAAATATAATAACAAATGCACTTAAAATAATAATAAATTTACGCATTGCATAATTATGCCCATATTCCATATCTTTATTACATAGCTTTTTTGCGGTTATGTGTGGATTTGTGCCTTGACATTTTTAGTTATTTATGTAATAATATATAATATAAATGAGGTGAATATGTATAAAAGAATATCCCGTAATAAACTAGGTTTTACATTGGTTGAATTGATTGTGGTAATACTTATTATGGCAATTCTTGCAGCAGGCGCGACAGTATCGTTTGTTTCTGTGTTAAAGAATAACAGGATTAAAGCCGAAAAAGCTGAACTTGAGACAGCGTTTTCTACCTGTCAGACTTTTATGGTCGAAGTAAACGGTAGTTTCAGCACCATAACCAACCCAACAATAACACATTTTGCGTCAAGAGTTACAATGTCCCGCGCAGTCGTTGATGTCGGTTCGGTTACTTCGCCTCCTAATTACCTTTCGCCTGAGGGAGTCTATATCAAATGCATCAAAGATGCAAACAATAAATATATTGTTCCGGAAATATGGTATGTAATCAACGAACGAGTTTGGTCGATAACAAGCACAAGAGTACAATATACGGATGAGAACGGAACAAAAACAATGTAAATATTAATAGCAAAAACGCCGAGTATGTCGGCGTTTTTATTTTATCTAGTTATTGATAATGGCTATAATTGCTTATTTAGATTGTGAATATTATGCGCAGATATTCTTCAAGACTCGTCTCTCCTTCCCTGACGCGATTTCGCACATTTTGATCCATGAATTCCATTCCCTGTTTTTCAGCGTATTCTCTAAGCTGTTCAGTGCTGGCGCCTTTTGTAACAAGGGTTCTTATATCAGTATCAAATGTCAAAACTTCATGTACCGCAAAACGACCGCTATAACCGGTATAATTGCATGACGGACATCCTGTTGGGACATATGAGGTTTCAATGGTTTCGTCTCCGATAATCTTTTTTTGTTCCAGGCTTAGTTTTTCCAATTTCTTACATTTAGGACACAACCTTTTAACTAGTCTTTGCGATAATATCCCGTTGACTGCAGCAGCAACAAGATATGGAGCTACACCCATATCAATTAAACGGGCAATTGTAGCGCATGAATCGTTTGTATGCAGTGTAGATAAAACCAAGTGACCTGTAATTGATGCGCGCATCGTTATCTCTGCCGTCTCATAGTCACGAACCTCACCTATCATTACTATATCAGGATCCTGACGCAATATAGAACGCAAGCCCGCCGCAAAGGTCAAGCCTGCCTTTGTATTGACCTGAACCTGATTGATGCCCATAACCTTTTTCTCGACAGGGTCTTCAATAGTTGTAATATTTACCGACGGCTTATTTAAGTTGCCAAGTACCGTATATAGTGTTGTTGATTTACCGCTACCTGTAGGACCTGTAACAAGTACAACCCCGTTGGGCGCGGTACATATATGCATAAATTTCTTAGCGTTTTCAGGAGACATACCAAGCTCCTCAAGTCCCACATCTTTTGAAAGAGCGGTACCTAACAGACGCAAAACGGCCTTTTCTCCGTAAGTTGTTGGCAGTGTGGATACACGAAGGTCAATGGTTACGCCTTCAAACTGATAGTCAAAACGACCGTCCAACGGTATACGTTTTTCTGCTATATTCATTCCAGCAAGTATCTTTACCCTCGTTATCAAGCTCTTGTGAGTTGACGGAGTTATTCTCATATACTCAATCAAATCGCCGTCAATTCTCATTCGAATAAGTACTATTTCTTTGAAAGGCTCAATATGTATATCACTCGCCTTTCTTGTATATGCCTGCTGTACGAGTGTATTGAGCAGTTTTACAATAGGCGCGCTGTCTACTCTTGCATCAATCTCACTAACCGAGCTGCTCTGCAAGTCATCATCAAGCATATCCGCATCAGCGCCTTCGGCTATCTTCTGCGCGCTGATATTAGAATAATACTTTTCTATTGCGTCCTTGATTGCCGCTTCTGTTGCCAGAGAATAAGATACTTCTCTGCCGGATGCCGCCTTAATATCAAGCTCAATCTCCATATTATTCGGGTCGCGAACGGCAATAACTATTCTGTTTCTATCTATTCTAAGTGGAATAATATTATGTTTTCTTGCGATTTTCTCTGGAACCAACTTAATAACATCGGTATCATCGATAAATATATTAGATTCAATCAAAGGATAGCCCATTCTTTCTGAGAGAGCGCTAAGAATATTAATCTCAGGCGTCACTTTCATAGAGATAAGTATCTCCGACATACTCATGCTGGGATTCGCCTTATTAATATCTCTTGCTTTCATTAACTGTTCAGGCGTAACATAGCCTTTCTGCAATAATATTTGTCCGAATTTTAGTGTACTCATTTTGCCTCCTCAATAGTGTGAATCTATATTATTATATCAACATAGTATCTCCTTGTCAATATATCTGTTTTTGGCGAAGTGCACAAAATGTCTTTTTTGTCCACTCTGGTTTTTGGTAATCTCGCGCTTTTAATAGCCAAGAAAGGCTAATATTCCATCGCCGAATAAAAGCGCTGTTGCAATGCCTATTGCGAGCGAGGGCGCCAGAGGCATTTGCGCTTTACGGCTTTTACCGTAAAACAAAACAAGGGTGATTCCAATAACTGCGCCGATAATAATACCGATAAAGAACGCGACCGCAACTTTCTTCCAGCCAAGCATTAGTCCTGCTGCAAGCATCAATTTTATATCGCCGCCGCCTATTCCGCCTTTTGTTATTAGCGCTATAATGAACAATAATCCGCTTACCGCTACCATTCCTATTAAATGCTCCCACCATAGCGCGCTGCCGATATTAAAAAAACTTAGCGCAAATACAACTATTGCGGGAATAAATAACGCAATTACAAGTCCGTTAGGTATTTCCATTATGTCTAAATCAATAAAAACAATTATAATTAATATTGATAAAAATGCAGCCACAATAGGCAATAGGTAAGTAAAACCAAATGTAATATAAGTGATTATCCACAATAGGGCATTCAAACCTTCCACAATAGGATACTTTATAGAAATTCTTTCCTTACACACCCTGCATCTGCCTTTCAATGCTATATAACTAATTAAAGGGAACATATC
>SACC01000538.1 GCA_009928745.1 Clostridia bacterium | reverse complement strand
GAACGGGTGAAGTATGCGTTCTCAGCAATAGATTCTCCCCCACATAAAAGGTATCCTGCATATCGCGCGCCGGATGGTCTTCGGGAATATTGAGCGCCTTAAAATTAAAAAAGTCTGTTTCAATCTCGGGACCTTCTTTAACACTAAAACCTAAGCAGTTAAATATCTCTAAAATCTCGTTTTTTACAAGTGTCAGCGGATGGAGCGAGCCTATTGCGCCTTTCATTGAAAGCGTAATATCCAGCTTTTCATCTTCAAGTCTTTTTAACAACTCTGATTTTTTCAGTTGTTTTTCCTTAGCTTCAAAATTAGCTTCCAACAAAACTCTACCGTCATTAATAAGCTTACCTGCGGCAGGCTTGTCCGAGGGAGAAACATTTTTTAATCCCCTCAACAGACCGGTGTATTCTCCACTCTTGCCCAAATATCTTACGCGGACATTATTAAGTTCGTCAGTGCTTACAGCGTTAGCTACAAGCTCCGAACACTCCGCAACAAGTCTATCAATCTGCTCTTTCATAATTACTCCTGATAATATGTAATTTTTGGTTATTTTTACCTATTAAATGTAGCACATCACCCATTTATTGTCAACTATACTTAATAAGTATAATATGTAAGGATATTAATGAATAAATTTTGCCTTAATTCGGTATTAAGTCTAAAAATTCTTTATAGTCAGACGCGTTAATATATACGTCAGGTATTTTGCCGACAATTACACTTTCTGCAACCAATACATAAGTATTAAAATTTATTGGATAGCTGTATAGCGGTAATACTATATCCATATTGATATTAACAATAATATATATAGAATGCCGTGTCTGATTGATGCCTACAGCGTTAAACGATGAAAGATATTCTGCTGACGCGGTTGAATATATTGTTAAGGGTATATCAATTTTCCTGCCGTAATTTGCGAATAGAATAAATCCGGAGAAGGCGCCTATAGGTATCTCAACATTATGTTCGCCGATATTATCGATTGATTCTTTACAATTAAGCGCCAGCTGGCGGGCAAGACGGTTGACCTGCATTGTTTTTGCTTGAATTAAAATTATATTATCTTCCTTATCCTTTACAACTTCCACATAGTCATTATATTTCAAACTATCGGTAATTGTAGAATTTGCCGCAAAATTTGCCGCATCTACTGCGCGCGACTTTACAACTGAGACACTTTGAGAAAACACCTGATCCTCAATATTCTTTTTAAGGTATTGAGACCACGTTACATACAGCACTATGC
>SACC01000537.1 GCA_009928745.1 Clostridia bacterium | reverse complement strand
GCTCTAGGAGCCACCTTCAAATTCTGAAACGGTGTTACTTATCAGGCTGTCGGCGCAATAATGAAGAATACTATTGCTATGACCGCTACTAATATTCCAAGGATTATTGTCAATATCTTTAAGCGTGAATCAACATTTCTTGCCTTGTTCTTACCGTAGTAGGTCTCCGAATTTCCGCCCGTAATGGCTCCAACATCGTTAGTATTGCCTTTTTGCATCAATATAATTATTACAAGCAAAATAGACATTGCAACGGTCAGTACCATTAGTACTCCTGACGCTATTGTTCTAGCGTTATGGGTTATTGCCATCAAAAGTAGGTTAGCCAAAGCGTAAACCCTCCTGTAAAGTCGTGTTTCAATATTTTAACACAACAAATATTAAATAACAAGCGTTTTAACGCTATTTTTTAACTGGTCAACCTTTTATTCGATATATTCCAGAATATCCTTGAAAGTAGTCAAAACAAGCGTTGGCTGAATGCCGCTGCTCTTTAACATCAAGGGCGTTGTCTCCCCTGTCATTACCAATATTGAATTAAAGCCGTTGTCTACGCCAAAAAGAATATCGGTGTAAAGTCTGTCACCTACCATAGCGGTTTCGTGCTTTTCAAAACCGTATTTCGCCATAATGCTCTCTGCCATCTCGCGATTGGGTTTGCCCACAATTACATCGGGCTTTCTGCCGATTGCCGCATCAATTAACGCAATAAAGCTGCCGACATCGGGCATCGGACTGACGGTTGACGGGCAATTTGTATCGGGATGCGTAGCGACATACAACTTGCCTTTATATATAAACTCGCAGGCTTTATTCAGCTTTTCATAGGTTAAAGAAGTGTCAAAACATACAACTACAATGTCAGGATCCTCATTACTTAAAGGTATGCCAAAACTTTTGAACTCATTGTACACATCGTCAGTTGCAAGTAAATAGACCTTTTTACCGTAATGCTTTCTGTTGAGAAATTCGCATGTGGCTTCGCCTGAGGTATAAATCTCGTCCGGCGTAATAAAAACATTCATTTTTGCAAGATTCTTTACATAAGTTTGATTGGAACGGGAGGAATTATTGGTGACAAAACACACGGTTTTACCTTTTTCGCGCAATATATCGAGAGTCTCGAACGCTCCCTCAATCTTATTGCCGTCGACATATACCGTGCCGTCCATATCCATTAAAAACAGCTTGATTTTACTAATTTTTTCCTTTAATTCTGCATTCATAATAATCCTTTTCGTATGTATTTTACT
>SACC01000536.1 GCA_009928745.1 Clostridia bacterium | reverse complement strand
GCTTTATATGCGCCAGCTTTATTAGCCATTTTGAAATATCCACGCTTTACACCATTATGGAATGATTTCTTTTCCGCAGCTGAATATTGCTTCTTACGAGCATCATGCTTCAATATTGCCTTAACAGTAGTATCATCATACTCAACTTCATAATCTGTTTTAACAGATTTACCATGCTCATCCGCCGTTAATACTGAATAATTAAAATTGCCAAAATTGTATTTTTGTTTTTTTCTATTATTTTTTTTTGCTTCCTTATTCCAATCTTTGACTTGCTTATCAGACGGATAAACATTATCATTCATAGTTTGACGTTGGTCATAATACAAAATCATTTGCGGATCGCCAATCGGATTACCATAATCATCAAAACCTTTTATTGCAGGATTATTATACTTTGCCATTTCAATTACCTCTCATTTTTTATAATTTCGGAGTGTTCCTCCGCTTAATTCAACGCTGCTATTATCGTTTGCACCCAGTCGGCTCTGAAAAATATGACTATTGCATATATTAGAGCAGCAAGCAGGGCAGTTGACATTATCACCGATACGATTGCAATTATCCAACGCAATACCCGGATTGATTTTCTCATGACTCTCTTGCTCTTATCTTCTTCAAAGATTACCGGTACACTCTTTGATATCTTAGCTTGCTTTATATATTTGTTCTGTTGTCTCTTATTCATAACCTTAACCCTTTACTATGACATCACTATTGTGAAACACCATATATATTTGAGCGCTTTGCGGACAGTCCTCTGTTTTATCAACACCGTTAAGCAAGTCATAATATCTTTGAGTACTGATATTGAAATAATCTGCTATTGCTTCGCCTGCGTTCCTTGTCGGATAAAATTTGCCTTTACACATCAATTTCAACATGCTTTCGCTTAATGATGTTCTTTTAGCGCATGTAGCTATCGTTCCGTACTTTGATTTTATAAACTCCGTTATATTCATAACTTCACCCCAACAGCAATTCGAAATAATGCCAGTAGTCTAATATGTACCTTTGATAACGTTCGTAATCTGCAATCTCTAGATTAGTCATAATCAACCTCATCGAGCTTACGATTCAAATAGAACGAACAACCGTAGCAACCGTCACATAACCCAGTAAGACAACATTGACCGTTTACAAAATAAACGCAATCTTTCATCTTATGCCTCGCTTACAGTCAAGCTGCCGTATTCAGCATTAAACCTTACAGCTTTTTGCGCTTCTTCATAACTCATTAATTTTGCTTTTTCTTT
>SACC01000069.1 GCA_009928745.1 Clostridia bacterium | reverse complement strand
CCACTGCCGTATGATGCCCCGCGTTCTTGCCCGTATTGTCCTCGTATTTCAGCTCCACGACGTCCTCGCCGATTCTGCCGTCGAAATCCATAATAACGGAATGCTCGTTCCCGTCGTAAATAACGGAACTGCCGTTCCAGCCGATACCGGTGCCGTCGCCCTTCCATTCAACGTTGCCGATGCTTTTCGGCTTAATTAAATAAGCTGCGGTAAGCTCCTTTGTCTCGTAATTAGCCGCCTCCAGGCTGTTGTTCTTTTCGAAAATCGCCTTTACCATATAGGTATCGGCGTTAACAACGCCGCTTCCCTCAGCGCACAGCTCATCGTCCGAGTTATAATAAGCATAGTTTACTTTTATATTTGTGCCCACGGGAACGTCGCCGGAATAGCTAAGCGTTTGCGGCGACCCGTTATAAACTGTTTCGTTATTACTCAGTATAGCGGTGCCTATATCCAAGCTTTTTCTGTTAATATTAACTCTTATTTCCGTCGAGGAAGCAGAGGTTTCTCCATAAGGAGAATGTGCCGTTACGCTTAAAGTATAGGTGTCGGCATCGGCTACGGGCTTCAAATTCAAGGAGGAGTACGCTTTCGCATAGGAAGCATCGGTTGCCCTTTCCCATAAATAGGTATAATACAGAGTTTCTCCCCTATAGTTAATCCCGTCCAGGGCGTGGCTTTTTAACGCCGATAAATCTAAATTTCTGTTCTCGTCGTAAGTAAACGTAACCGTGTTTTTATCGTGCGAAATATTGAAATCGCCGTTTTGAAGGTCGACGTCTATACTTATGTCGACTGTAGGCTTACTAAGCACCCACTCGCCGCGTATATTTACATCGCTTGTTAAATCTGTCGTATCGAAAACGGTATTGCCGTTTTGCGTTTTCCAGCTTACGCCGTCGTAGCCTACTCTGTCGGTGATTACGGGAAATTCCGCCATATCCTCGCTTGTCCAATAAAGCTTGGTCTCGGCTCCTTCGGGCTTATAGGTATCCCAGTCGATTGTCGCCACACATTCGTCCAGCCATTTAGCGTAGAGCGAAACGGTTTCGGTAAATTTATAGGCGTCGAATTCCTCAAATACACATTCTTCCTTAAACTCGGCATCGAAATACCAACCTCTGAAAGCGCTGTGCGCCTTTATACCGTCCGTTCCAAGCTCGCGGCTGTTCTTTATATAAGATAGCGTATCGGCTTCAAACCCGCGACCGTTAGCGGAACCGTTTTTCAAATCGGAATACCTTAGGTCAATCCCCTTGCGTTTCGTGCCGAATATACTGTTGATATAATAATCGCAATCCGTATAGAAATTAATATAAATCTCGTCCTCTCCGACAGAGGGCAGGAAATTTTTCGCAAAGGCTATGTTGTTTTCTCTGTACGTATTATAGATTTCCTTGCTTACCTCTATTTTTACCCCGCTGCTTAATCCGCTGAGCGAACGGATATCGCCGACCTCGTCGCCCGCCATAATTATTTTTTTCAGCTCGTCGCAATTTAGATACGACGCGGCGAATTTTGCCTTGCTCTCGTAGCGGAGAGTTTCCAGCGAGGTGCAGAAAACCGCGCTGCTGTCTATCGACGTAACCGATAAGGGTATGGTCAATTCCTTTATGCCGTCGCAAACTATGGCTTCGCTTTCGAGATATTCGAGATTGCTGATATATTTTACCGTTCCGTCGGCTTGCGTTTCGGGCGTGCCAAAGCTTATCGACGTTATTTTATATTCGTTAAAATCGCCCTCGTCGCTTATGCCGCCGCTTGCTATTCCCACCACAGGCTTGTTGTTGTACGTTGCGGGAATATTAACGCGCGTCGAGGTGCCGAGATAGGTACCCGTAACCACGTAGCCCGCGCCCGCTTCGTTTAATTCGTATTTAACCGCTCTCGTATCGTCGAAAAGGTCGTATACTGTGGGCGGAACTTTATAAGAAAACAGCGTTGCGGCTTGTACGAAAACCATAATTACGCTAAGCGCTAAGTATACGCGGACGTAGCTTTTTGCCTTGCTTTCTCTGAGCTTTTCGTCGCCTCTAACCTTAACGTTTATCATTGCGTCAATCGCCTTTCTGTCAAGCACCGACCAAATGACGTAGATAAACAGCGCCATAATAAACTGCACCGCGGCAATCGCAAGTAAATCGATACGGACTGAGCCCAATTCCAAAGTGCCCGCGACAAACGCACCAATCCAAACGGCTATCCATATTACACCCAAGCCCCAGGAAATCCACGTCAAAAATTTTGCGTAAATTCCCATTAGACGGGTAAGAATAAAATCCGCGGCGCAAATCAGTATTTGCAGACCGTTAACCGCAATTAAAGCGTAGATATGTACCGTAATTCCGCTCGGCGCGCCTTTTATTTTCATAAAATACAGCGTTATCAACGTGCTTGTCAATATGAATACATAGTTCACTATCGCAAGTATATATTTTGTTCTTATTACCTTATTATGCTCGGTAAGTATGCTGCTTGTAGAACGGTTCATTTTGTTTTGCTCCTCTTATCTTAATTCATCTTCCGTTTCCGCAACGGCTTCGGCAAGCGTAGCTTCGCTTTGCGTAGGTTCCTCGAATTCGTCCTCGTCTGAAGGCTTTGCGATATTTATCGCCACACTCGAAATTTTTTTGAGATTACCGAATTTTGTAACGATATATTTTCCGACGGTGCGCTGTTTCCCGATATTGCTACGTAAAAATACGGTTCCGTCAATTCGGGTAACCATATTGACCTTTTCGGTAGCCATTTCTCTGCAAACGTCGCAACGAAATTCCGTGTCGGCGACCCCTGCGTCAAAGCCGAAGCCGCCTGCCTCACTATAAAATTCGCCGCTGCAAACAGTGCATTTTCTGCAATTTGCGGCGCTCGTTACGATTATGTCGTCGATATCTATGTTCGTTTTGACGCTAAGCTCTCTTCTGAATTTCGAAAACGTGTTTTTCGCAAAAATGTGCTCCGCCGCGCCCGTAAGATTTTTCTTGCCCTTTTCCTTCTTGAAAAATCTCAAATAGTCCGCGTACGAGGCTATTTTTTCACCGGCGTAATTAATAAAAGCCATATTTTCTATCGCAATGACGTCGTGCTCTTTCTCCGTGCCGGTTTTTTCATCGTAAATCCATTCTATACATTCTCGGCAGGCGCAATAATTTATGTCCTCAAAGCTTCTTAGCGATTTAACAAAATCTCTGCCCTGCACCAATTTCAGCTTGGAATAAAAAGCCTGAGAGCCCGCAAATTTTTCGTAATCGATATGCCAGGAGCCGCATTCCTCGCAACGAGTTAAGCAATCCTCACAGCCAGTTGCGTAAACAGTTTTACCGTCCGTGCTGCAATTTTCGTCCTTAGCGTCGGTATTTATATGGATTTTATAAATCTTGCTTGCGTCGTTAACGTCGACGATATCCCGCCTGCAGGAATCGCAGATATGTATATTTTCGTTAAGCGGGTCGAATTCGTTGCCCGTGCTTGCGATATATACCGTATTGAAAACCGCATTTCTTGTAACAGGCGTTTTGGTCCCGACGTCTAAAGGCTCGGAATACAGCAGCCGCACGTTCAAAAACGATAAGCTGATTTCGAATATCGATTTTACGTTAACGCTTTGGATATCTATATCCGAATCCATATATTTATCGAAAACCGCCTTTTGAATAGCGCTTCTGTGACTGTCGAGAGCGTCGCGGTCGCTAAGCATTTTTACAACGCCCGAGCGCTTGATTTGTTTGATTACGCTATCGGAAATTTCCTTTATTTCGCCGTTTTTCAGCATAAAGCTGTAAATGTCGGGAGTTGCGGACACGCCCGTATCCTTAATAAGATGACATTGGAATATATTGGCGTCGTTATTGCTGTTTTCGCCGCGAGCAATTACCTTTTCCACGCGCAAGGAGCTTATATCGGTGTCGCCTATCAGATTTTTAAGCTTGCTTGCTATATCCTTTGCGTCTGGGTCGGCGTCGCTCTTACATATTCTTTGCATATACGTAACGCGTGAATAAACCTCGTCGATGAGCGTTGAGGACGTTTCCGCGTCGATAATCGCATAATTGTGGTTTATACTGTTAAAAAACAGCGGGCTCACCTTTGTGGGTATGCCGTCGTATTCCTCGCTCCTGTACTTTTGGTTGATGACGATGTAGTCCATCTCCCCGATACGTATGGACTCCGCTTCGCCGTAAATAGAACGAAAAATCTTTAATTCGTCCTGAATCCCGCCGACCACGTTAAAGCCGCCGAACGTTTCCTTAAGTTTGCTTGCTATATCTGTTAGCGCCATCTAAGCTTCCTCCGCATTTATTTCTTCGAGGCGGACAAAAAACCGCCGTTGACAATTTGATAATTATTTGCCGTTTGCTCCGTAACGTCGTAAAATACCGACATAATCACAGAATAATATTTATTGAGCAGCTTTGCGTAAACGTCTGCAATGCTTCCCAAAATATCCGCCGCCGTCTGAAACGGGACGAAAAACATACCCTCGGCTTCCGCCCTTTTCTTGTCGGTTTTTTTAAGGCATTTTTCCACAAGCTTTTCCTTAGCCTCTATCTCGGGCAGAGAAAGAACTCTGTTTTCGCCGTTGTCCATATCGACGCCTCTTATCGTAGCGTCTACGTTTTTCGACTTTTTTTCGTCCTCCAAACGAGCAATAAGCGTTTTCGCTTCTTTAAAAAACCGCTTTATATTATCCTTAAACAGCGAATAATCGTTCTTTTTCAGCCTTTCGTATTCGGTACAGCCTGCGCAATCGTTTTGCCTGATGTCACATTCTCTGCGCAGCGCCTTAACGCATACGTTAAATAATTGCTTAGCCTCGACGCTCTTTTCCTTTTCTTTTTCAAGGGTGCCGAGACTCTCTATGTAATCTCCCTTGCCGCCGACGGAAACCGCCTCTCCGTATACGTCGGAAAAAGACCTACCGAGCCGCGCCAATAAATCCATATCCGCATTAATTTCGCTGTCCGCAAACGACACCTTTAACGTATAAGCCGAAATAAGGCGGTTGATTTTATTGGCCACCTCTTTTGCCTCGTCAAAATTCAGCTGACCGTTAACGGTTTCTCCCAAGCCTACGAAAACCTCGTTTACCTTATAGATAACGTCGGCATAATCGCATTTTTTGCCGTTACTTAACGTTAGTCCTCCAAATGCCGCTGGAATAACACCGCCGTCGAATATTCCGAAGCGCTTTTCCCACTGCATAGCCATATAGCCATCCAACGTGCCGTAGGTGGCAAAGGCAACCGCAGTCGGAACGCAAGCAGAGGTAATTTTATTCAGCACGCAACCGAACAGATATATATCGGGCGTTATGTCGATAAAGACCGCGGCGCCGACGTTATTAACGTCAAACGGCGTCTTCCGTAATTTACCGTAGTCGGAAACGACTAAGGTTTTTTCCCCGCTTTTAAGTCCCACCAAAGCCTTATAGCCCTGCAATATGTTATAATCGGGCAAAAATCTTTTCAGCTCGGCGCAAATTGTTTCGTCGTCGCCGTCCGTAATTACAAGTAGCGGAGTTTTAATCGCAAAGCTATTGTCGCCGTCCGTAATCATTCGCTTTAGGAGTAAGATTTTATAATACCAATCGTCTCCTTTCCCGAAGATCGAGTAACGCAAGAAATCGCCGCTGTCGCTTTCTTCGCGAGAAGCTTCTTCCTCCTCTCTTCTTGTAAAATATTCGAAGCCCGAATCGTCTCTGTATAAAAGTGCCAAGCTGCACGCGTTTTTTTCGGTATTTTCGTGATATATTCCATGCTTATAAAAAAGACGGCTAAGCCCCTCCGCCTCTCTTTCTTTCATATTCCCTACAAATAGGGAACTCGCATTGCTTTCTATTTCACCCTTAACCTCGTCGTTAAAAAAGATATTATTAAAGCACTGCGCCATTTCGTCCGCGCTTTCGCTAAGCGCGTCCAAAATTACGTCCAAATCCGTAAAGCTTTTATTTTTATGCGCGTCCGAATAGGCGCTTACGGCGCGTAAAAATATTTCCTCGTCGGTCATATAATTAAGACCCTCGCCTATATAATCACGCATTTTTTCTATATCGGACGGAATACGCTGCTTTGAGCCGTATGCTTTGGTCAAGCACAAGCTCAGTATTTCGTCCTCGTCCTTCATAAAGCTGATTTCTCTGCAAAAATCGGCGCAGCTTTCCTCATAATCCGAGGTTAGCGTTCTCACCCGACTTCTTGCCTTATTTATCGAAAATCTGTCGGTTAAAAGCTTCAACGCCATATAAAAGGGAGTAATTACGTTGCTGAAAATTACGCTCGACATCAAAACGCACGCCTCCGCGGCCGCCGTTATATTGTTTAGCCGCTTAAAGGAATGTTCGACGTCCGTATAATAGCACGTATTCATAAGCTCGGTTCTGTCGTATAAAGCCGAACTCGGAGCTTGCTCTCCGCGACTCGCGAAGCCGCCCTGCCAAGTCACCGATATATCGATAAAATCATAAACATCGTCAACGGCGACGAACCCGTAGCCGCAGGCGGCGAGAAAATCGGATACGCAGTAAATTCCCGAATTCTCGTTTTCCTTATAAGCGCCGCCGTTTCCCTTATTATCGCCCGTTAAACCGTTCAGCACCGCTTTCCCTTGTCCGTCCCTTGCCGCAACTATAAGCCTCGGGTGCTTACGCTTAAACC
>SACC01000535.1 GCA_009928745.1 Clostridia bacterium | reverse complement strand
ATATTGCCGCGGACTATATAGCAAGTATGACCGACGACTATTTTATAGAGCTGCACCGCTTTTTGTTCCCCGACGCGCCCGACGCACTCGAGTACATCAACTATTTCGGCAACAAAAAAACCGCGGAATGACTGCGGTTTTTTGTTTTCATAAATGTCCTATCGAACGCCGATATTACACAGGATCGGCGTATAGCTTGAAAGAAGCCAATCTCGGGATAAGAACTATACACTCGTGTACGGGCGCTAACTTGCCGCTTGAGTAATTTTCGATATCAGTTACGCTTAATGGCGCCACCTTGAAAGCGGGCGAGATATAGAACCATTTGTTATAGTAATATTTCTCTTGGATAAGCGGTTCCTTCATTTCGCCGTTATCGACCGTTAAAACATCGTATCTCAGCGTTGAATATATGGGCAGCGCGTTGAAAGCTCTTATAATATTGGAATTAATTACTATGAATTTCAAGGTGTGGGGGACGCTTTCGATATCGATTTTGGCGTTAATTATATCAGTAGGCGCGGCTTCGACGAAGGTTAGCAGACTCTTTACGGAGAATCCTTTGCCGTCAAGCTGAAGATTGCGTGTTTCGCTGACCGCTTCCGTTATCTGAGCGAACACGACGCGCTTTATCAGATTGAATATAGCGAGCCCGTTTTTATTCGATATACCGATAATATGTTTTAAAATATAATCCGCTATTAGGTCGGCGTCCGTTTCGCTGAAGCCGAGATATTCTGTCTTAGCCATATATCTCACCCGCAATTCGGCGATACGCTTAGTAAGCGCCTCTCTCGTTGCGGGGAATTCCGTTATCTTTTCGCCGAGCATAACCTCGTACAGATTGCATTCGAGAACGGCGCAGTACAGACTGTTGACCTCGTCCGTCTCGCCGGCTGAATTCTCTATAAACGCCATCGCGTTGGAGCCGTTGAATTCCCACCAAGTGTTATAATCTTTCTTTTCGAAGAATTCCGCCCAGAGCCAGCCCTCGTAATCCTCGCCGAGATCGGTATACGCCGCGTACATAATGTTGTGTACGGTCTTATAATTCATATATTCGCCAAGGAGTGTACTCGCAATATTCTGCAAATAATCATTCTCCTGCAGATAGTCGGGGACGGAAGCTTGTTTTTCGAGATAATAGTAAAGCGTACCGTAACAGGCGGCGAGCCTTCCGAGTATTTCGTACGAAAAATTATTGAATTGCTTCTCAAGCTGCGCGGTATGTTGAGACGGAAAAGCATCCGGTTTATATAC
>SACC01000534.1 GCA_009928745.1 Clostridia bacterium | reverse complement strand
CGGCTATACAGACGGGACAAACATTATCAAAGTTTTCAGAAGCGCGGTCAATACAGCATGCTATGTATTCAGCGGTGCTGTCAATTATGGCGTCCGCGTATATGTCGCCTTCCTCTGCCGCTTCAAATACCGCAGGCGCAAAGGAAGCGATTTTTTTTATCGGGAGAGATAACAGCCTTTTCAAATCGTCTAAACAGCTTCCACCGCAAAGGGTATCGATTTTGTCGCAAAGTATTCCGCGCTTTTCGCGGCCGTCGACACATTTTAACGCGTGAGCGATGGCGCGTTTGCCTATCTCATAACCGTTGCCGTCGAGGTCGAAAACCGAATAACCGCCTATCCTGTGAATATTGTCACCTTTTTTGAAAAAGCAGGACGAACCCGTGCCGCATATTACGATAACCCCGTCTGTATCGGGAAAAGCCGCGTACAGAATATTTTCCCCGTCGTGACTTACGCCGTTTGCGGAATTGACAAACGCTTTATCAAGGTATGACTTTAATATGTTTTTGTAATCCGCGGTGGAAGCACCCGCTATGCCGGCGAATATGCCGTTTACATCTTCGGGTTTTATACCGTTGGTTATGCAAAGTTCGAGCATTCCTTCCGTGACAAGGTAGGCTGATTTTTCAAAGCCTATATCGTTGGGGTTGACGCTGTGTTCTTTCCTCGAATAAAACGGTTTACCCATAATTTCGATACAATATGCGATTTTTGTACCGCCGCCGTCGGCGCCTATGTAAATATCGTTGTTATTCATCGTTCTTGTGTTCGAGACCCTTTTCATTTTTCATTCTGCGATTTTGAAGCTTTGTGAATGCCCGGAGAACTATAAAGATGGTAAAGGCAACTATAATAAAATCAATTATGTTCTGGATAAAGTTACCGTAATTCAAGGAAGTTTCCGCTTTGGTTATATTACCCGCAACATCGTACTGTGCTTCCTTAATGATCCATTTCCAGTCCGTGACGTTTAATCCTCCTGCTATCAGGCTGATAAGAGGCATGATGATGTCATTGACCAGAGAAGTTACTATCTTGTTGAAAGCCGCGCCTATAACCACGGCAACACCGAGATCGATAACATTACCTTTGGATATAAAGGTCTTGAAATCACTTGCGAATTGCGTCCTTGCCATAAGCTTTTCTACTTTATTTCACAACTACATTGTATATTTTATCCTGAACATATATTTCCTTTATAATTGTTTTTCCGTCTATGAACGCTGAAATGTTACCGGATTCGTTTATCAGCTTGACCGCTTCGTC
>SACC01000533.1 GCA_009928745.1 Clostridia bacterium | reverse complement strand
CGGCTCGTTCCGCTATATACGCGCAGACACGATTTACATTGACGGACGAGTATATCGGGTTCTCTGCTTGCGTTCTGTGTTCTGCGTGTTGCGTTAAGTGTATAAATCCGTTTTTCTGTTGGCATTCCGTGCGTATAGCAATTTCCTACAAAATCTATGATAGTCGCAACCTTTCCTTTTACTGGCGTTAAACATCTACAAGCCTGCTGAATATACAAAGTTTCGGATTGCGTGGGCCGAAGCAATAAGCAACAATCGCAATTCGGCACTGTTATGCCCTCCGATATGAGATTACAGTTGCATAATATTTTGAATTTACTTGTCTTGAAATCGTCCATAATTTGGTTGCGTGTTTTTTCGGGTGTTCCTGCGTTCATTTCTACCGCCGATATTCCGTTAGAGTTAAACAATTCGCAAATTGATTGACTATGTGCAATATTCGTGCAATACGCTATTGCTTGTTTATCCTTTGCATATAGAGTATAGTATTTTATAATATCACCATATATTTTCTTATCAAGCATTACTTCTGATAACTGAGTATTGTTGAAATCATTTCCAGACATTGACACATTTGACAAATTAAAATTTAGTTTAGGTGCATATAAATTATAAGGCGATATATGTCCCAATTTAATAAGTTCGTCAGCGGATATTCCGTTTATAATCGTATCAGCTAAGTTTAACGGTTTTCCGTCAAGTCTTTCGGCGGTAGCGGTAAATAATATCCTCTTGCATTTATAGTATTCACATACTTTTTGATAACTGTCGCAACCGCTTATATGCGCTTCGTCTATAATTATTAAATCAACTTTTCCATTTTTTCCTAAATGGTTTACTTCTGTAAAAACGCTTGCAATTCGGCAATTTTTAATAAGTTCTTTATGCTGTTCAATGAGTAAATTTCTATGAGCCAATACAAGCACATTGTTTCCTTTTTTGCAAGCGTTATCTACAATAAGTTTCATAATATAGCTTTTGCCACTGCGACAAGGCAGGACGCAACAAACGCCAGTATGACACGCCAGTTCTCTCCGTATGTCGTTATATGCTTGTAGTTGATAATCTCTTAATTGCATATTGATTTCTTCCTTCTGTCAACATTCTATCTCCTCCAACCCTAACCGTCTCGCTTTGAATATCTCTCGCTCCATTCCGTCAGATATTCCGTATTTAATCCCGACGATTATTATATCGCAAACCGACAGCAACGCAATGCCGGCGTTAAGCCCTAAATCGCGCTGTGACGGCTCGTTATCGTCCAGACACTC
>SACC01000532.1 GCA_009928745.1 Clostridia bacterium | reverse complement strand
GATGTGACATAAGCGGTGCCGGTTTTTCCTGAGGCTTCCCTTAATGAAAGCGTGACGATGTTTATCTGTGATGCGGTTATACTTTGATAATCAGCTCTTTCAATTAAACCCGGGAGATAATATAACACTCTGCTTTTACCTAATGAAGAACCGCAGTAACCGCATAAATTATACGCGTTCCCGCCGGCGGCGTTGCTGTTATTGGAATACACCGGAGCGTCCTGAATGGTTTTAGTGCCGTTTATGGTTTCGGTGTCGATTCTGTTTACGGAAGGGTCTATATACACTGGATATACGGCTTCCTTCATAAATTCGTCGTTGACGCATACAGTGACGAGGTGTTCCTCGCCCTCCTTGACGGTTTCGCTCTTAATGCTGCCTATATCAGCCTGACCGTCGGAGTCGAAAATCATTATGTCCCCGAGGCGGGCGGTTTCCTTGCCTTCGTAATACAGTACATTATCCTTGAGTACCACGCCGTTTGTGAGCAGTCGGAAGGAATATTCGGTCACGCCGTTGTAGCGGCTGACGGCTATATCCTCCTTAAATCCCTCAAAGGTCGGGGTGTAGACGAGCTTGGCGTCGGTTTAACCGATGATTAAGAGATAGTTTCGCTGAGGGTTTTACATGTATAGGCTTGTCTTCGCCTGAAGGCGCGCCGCGGGTTTACCGTTTATATAGCTACCCCGCGGCTTATAGTTGTTTATGACGCATGAACAAACCGTTATACGGTTTATTCCGCAGACATTAATTATAAAAGGATTAATTTTATTAAGTTGTTGCCTTATAATGAAAACTATTTAATAAGCGATTTTTGTTGTTCAGTTTGTCTTGTTTAATTTTGCAAAATAGTTATCTACTGTTTGATTTATATAATCTTCCATTTCCTCATAAGTAAAATAATTTTTTTTACATGAAGAATTATCATTATTATCATCACCAATATGAGTAATAACTCTTGAGCCCAAGTTAGAAATGAACTTTTGAGGATCTTTTTTATATATATCATAAAACTTATGACATGGTTCCCATGCAATTTCAGCATCATAGTATATATTTTCTATACAATTATCATCGATTTTATCACATCTGAAAATCTGTGTATCATAATAATTTAAAATATATTCCTTATAATTATAATTATAAACACAATATTGTTTATAAAGAATATTTGAGTATATTGCATAAAATGCATTTTGGGTTTTTATTAATGTTTTTATACAATCTGTTTCCATTAAATTCCTATAAAGAATATCTTTTATTGTTATATT
>SACC01000531.1 GCA_009928745.1 Clostridia bacterium | reverse complement strand
GAGGAAAAGTGGGCTGACCGCTACACGAGTAATGTCCGAAAGGCTAAGCGCGCCAACAAAATATTTATCGACTGGATTCGCAACGGGAGAGGGGCTACAAGCATAGCTCCGTATTCAATAAGAGCAAGGAAAGGCGCAAAGGTGTCAATGCCGATTTCATGGGATGAGCTTGGCAAAGTTGCCCCCGACGGTATCAATATGGCGGAGGCGTTGCGGCGAAGCCGCGGCAGCGATCCTTGGGAAGATTTTTTCAGTAATCAGTAATCAGATTTTATTTAGCAAATACCTAATATAAGCAATCATTGATAAGAAACATATCCGTATTGACGAAACACGGAATAGCTGCGTATATGATTATGAAAAGCATTATTCCCGAGGAGAGATTTTTATTATAATATTTTTCGAATGCAGGGCGGCGGCAATAAGGACGGAAAATAGTAACATAAATATCTCTGCGAAAATAAAAAAGATGAATTTGTCAGGCGCAAACAGGCGTTTTATGAAAAGCTGCGCCGAAGCGCCGATTAGGAAGAATACTATTAAGCTACGTCCCATTGACGATATTATTGGTATGGGCTTGCTTAATACGAATCTATCGAACAGCGCAAAGCCCAAGAATAATATGCCGTAGAACAATAATGTAAAAAGAAGGTATGAAGAATTGTATTCTTGGTATATTATTGCAACGAAGTTGTGCGATATTATGGCGGCAATAGCGATTGCAATCAATCCGGCAAGATAATGGATAAGTCCTTTGTCGTACAAAGCTTTTAATACCGTCGAGAAAAGCACTACTGCGGCAAAGCCGAAGCATGCAGCAACACCGCCCTCCGTGCCGTTGAGATATTGGAAAATCATGCGGTGGAATCCTTGATAAAGCGCGAGTATCAATACTCCGGCAACGGCTCTTGTACGAGTCGATGTATTGACAAAGGGTAGCATAAACAATCCGACAAGACCTATACTGCGGATTATTCCCCAATTAGCCGGATACAAATATTGGTTGACAAAGAACATAATTATTGCGTCGAGCGCAATTAACGACATATTACGGTAAAACAAATAACTGTATGCTGTCTTTAATCCATATTTTGACGAGCGTCTGCGAAAAGCCGTAACGACAGTCAGTCCGATTATAAAATAAAAGAGCGTGGGACCCAGATCCATAAAGCCGAGATTAGTGTTCCACATACCGTTAGCGCCGGCGTTGTGCGGTAGCCATTGGGGCAGAAGGGCAGAGTATTGAGCCGCCGTCTGTGTTAAAATATATATTA
>SACC01000530.1 GCA_009928745.1 Clostridia bacterium | reverse complement strand
CAATTATAAATGGCACTATGGCGCTATTGACGAAGCGAAATACAATACAGCCAAAAAAGATTTGCAGGAATATTATGAAAGCAGAAAAGCAGTAGCAGAGAAGGAGGGCAAGTAAAATGGCAGGAGGATTATCATTTACCGCAGTAGAAAGCACTAAGCTTGCTACCGCTGAAATTTATGGAAAAACTTTGACGCAATTAGGCGAGGAGAATCCAAATATTGTAGCGCTGACAGCCGACCTAAAAGGCTCTACCAAAATAGGCGATTTCGGCGATAAGTTCCCCGACAGACTAATTAACGTAGGTATTGCCGAACAAAATATGTACGGTGTTGCGGCAGGTCTTGCTAAATGCGGGTTTATACCCTTTGCAAGCAGCTTTTCGGTATTTGCAAGTTTGCGTTCATTAGACCAAATACATACGGATATATGCTATCAAAACGTAAATGTAAAAATTATCGGTACTCACGGCGGCACGTCTTTCGGACAAGCCGGTTCAACGCACCATGCCATTGAAGACTTTGCGGTTGTAAGAGGCTTGGTTAATATGACTCTTATCTGTCCTGCCGACGGTATCGAAACAGGACTTGCTGTAAGAGCAGCAGCTAACACCCCGGGACCTTTCTATATAAGAATTAACCGTGGTTTTGACCAAACTGTTTACGGCACAGACGATTACGGCTTCAAGGTCGGCAAAGCAGTACAAATGGCAGACGGCAAGGATATTACCATAATTGCTTGCGGTTCTTGCGTTTATCAAGCTATTCAGGCTGCTAAGATATTGGAGTTCGATCACAAGATTTCGGCGCGCGTACTTAACATGCACACCATTAAGCCTATTGACAGAGAGGCGGTTATCAAAGCAGTTAAGGACACCCGTAGGATAGTAACCGTAGAAGACCACACAGTTATCGGCGGTTTGGGAAGCGCAGTAGGCGAGGTTGTCGTAGAGAGCGGAATGGCTTGCGCCTTTAAGAAACTAGGTTTGCAAGATCATTTCTCGGCAATAGGCTTACACGAGGACTTGATGGCTATGTACGAAATAGATGCCGCGGGCATTGTTAAAAACGTTATGGAACTAATTAATGCCGAATTCGAAAAAGAGTCGGTTAGCGGAAGTAAAGTCGGCGGTAGCGGCGAAGGCGTTGTAGCAGCTGCTAATGGAGGAAGAATTATACCTTCGGGCGAGAACTGGACTGACGAGGTGTAAAATGGCATATAAAATTTTGATGACGAAGGATGATAAATATGCACTCCGTATATTTTTCTTCTCTGCGTTGCCG
>SACC01000529.1 GCA_009928745.1 Clostridia bacterium | reverse complement strand
TTACAATATGGTGGAAAAGGGCAGCGAGGACGTAGCAGGGAAAGAAATCGTCAGCCCTTGCCGCTTCGGAATAAACGGCGGTATAGGCTGTACAAGCGAGGACGGCGATTTGCCTATATCAAGTCCAACCAGCTTTTTGCAACTAAAAGCGCCGCTTATCAATATATTTGGCAATTTGGAAATAAGCGACAAGGTAATTAGAGCTTCTCAAGGCACAACCGGCAGCTTCGTAAATTTGCTTAACAACGAGCTTGATAGCTTGCTGGAAGCGGCAAAATTTAATTTCGGCAGAATGCTTTTCCAGGACGGAAGCGGTATTTTGGCAACGGTATCCGACCATACCACAAGTACCACTACCTTATTTGCTGTAGACAAGGTTAAACACTTGATGGAAGGAATGGTAATTGATTTTGTGGATAGTACCGGCGCTGTATTAAGCGCAGGCAACAAAATCGTACTTATTGACAGACAGAAGAAGACGGTAAAAGTAAGTAAAGCGGCAGAAGACATTGATGTAGGCACCTATTTGGTTTTGCAAGGCTCTTATAAAAACGAACTTTACGGGTTGCCTTATATGTTCAACAACGATATAACAACTTTATACGGCAACTCCAGAATAGCGCTTAACTATCTGTTGCCCGTTAAGTATGAAGTTGAAAGTCTAAGCTGTGACAGTATGCAGCAAACTTTGGACAACATTGAAGAAAAATGCGGAACAATCCCGAATTTAATGTTGATGTCTTATGACATAAGAAGGAAATATCTAAGCCATTTGCAAAGCAGCAGAATGAACTTTGACTATATGTATCTTGACGGCGGCTTTAAGACAATGAGTTATAACGGTATACCGATGTATGCAGACCAGTTTGTCGATGACAATACCATGTTCTTAATTAACAGCGAAGACTACAAGCTTCAACAGCTTGGTGATTGGAGTTGGCTTGAGGGAGAAGGCGGAAGAATACTTCGTCAGATGGATAATAAGCCCGCTTATGGAGCGACACTTGTTAAGTATGCCAATTTAATTTGTACCCGTCCTATCGCTCAAAGCAAGCTTACCATAAAGGAAGCTGTTGTGCCCGAAACAGAAGAGTAATAAATAATTGATAAAAGAGGCGGTATGAAAATTCTTATAAAAAATGACTTATATGACATAGCAGACAGAATCAGGGAAATAAATACAGACTATCGGGTGTTCTTTGATACCGATAGACAAAAGTTCATACTTATGAGAAACAATGCTTTAGAATTGATTTTTCCGTTTGAGGAGTTGGATGAGCG
>SACC01000528.1 GCA_009928745.1 Clostridia bacterium | reverse complement strand
AAATTATTCAAAGCGCTCACAACCAAACAGATCGCGGTTGCCGCGCTGCTTACCGCTCTCAATCTGCTCTATGTGAGATTTATCCCCATGGCAGATCTGGGAGTATGGTCGTTCACCCCGTTTTCGCATGTTCCGCTCTTTGTCGGCATATTTTTGTCACCGTTTATCGGGCTTATGACATACGCAGCAACGCTTTTCGCTTTTATGCTGAAAACTCCGAATTATATAGTATGGCTGAGGGCGGGAAGCCACATTTTTTTCACTTTAGTGTTGATATTTCTGCTCAACACCGGAAAATTCAATAAATTTAAAAAACTGATTATGCTTAATTTCATAATTGCTTTTATACACGCGGGCGCAGAGATACTCGCGATATACGTTGGATTGTGGGTGGGAATGGATGTCTCCTCGGCACAGCTGGCTGCTTATTATATATTGATTGTAGTGGGTTTGGGCACAATAGGGCACAGCACGCTTGATTTCTTTGTCGCCTATCTTTTTATAAAAGTACTTAAGCGTTCACATTACTATTTCAACGGGTACGGCGAAGGCAAAGGGCTTGAAATGTTATATTGAGTTTGCGGGGAGCCGAAAGGTTCCCCTGATATTTTTGTAAAACAGGTTTATACAGGTTAAAGAAATTATAGTTTTATAAAACCCTTTAGGTTGATTTTTACTCTCATTTTAAGTATAATATTCTGCGTAGTATTTCTTATATAAGGACGGCAAATAAATGAGCCTGGTTAAAAAAGCTGTAATCCCCGCCGCGGGCCTCGGCACGAGGTTCCTCCCGGCAACAAAGGCAATGCCCAAGGAAATGCTTCCCATCGTGGATAAGCCCGCGCTTCAGTATATAGTGGAGGAGATCGTAAGCTCGGGGATAAAGGAAATACTTATAATAACAGGCAAGAACAAGCGCAGCATATTCAGCAAATGCAGCTGCAATTACAGCAAGCCAAACAAGCCCTGACAGACCAGAAACAGGTAGATAGAGCTAAGTTGTTGCTGATGCAACAGGCTAAGCTAAGTGAACAGCAAGCTTATCGGCAGCTACAACAAATGGCCATGCATTCGCAGCAGCAACTAACTGAAGTTGCTGCTGCGGTGATCGCTGCCCATACGCAAAAATAATTGTCTAAACCGAAGGGCGAGGTGCAGGAAGTGCCGAGTAATTGTGCTATCAAAGCGATTTAACCTTCAGCCATATGCACACACTCTCTAATATTAAAAATACATACGGAAATGCTATTTTTTTTAGCATATATATATATACTGTATATACA
>SACC01000527.1 GCA_009928745.1 Clostridia bacterium | reverse complement strand
CTGTAAGGCGGGTAATAGCGTCGCCCCAACCGCCCTTATTCATAATCAATATCATCATAACTATTACGCCTACGAACATAATTATCGCCTGCACAAAGTTAGACATTGACGAAGCAAAGTATCCGCCAAAGAACAGATACAGCGCGGTAAGACCTGCCATTATTAATATGCAAAATACATATTCTATGCCGAACACCGCTTCAAAAACATATGCTAAGCCTTGATAAACCGAAGCAGAATATGGAATTAAAAATATGAACATTACGATTGAAGAAACAAGTCTGATGTTCTTTGATTGATATCTTTTTTCAAAAAGCTCGGGCATTGTCTTAACGCCCAATCCTTTGGTCATATTGCGCGTACGACGGGCGAATACCTTCCATGCAAGCAAGCTGCCTATCAGCGCGTTACCGACACCTATCCACAATGCCGCAATACCAAAGCCCCAGCCAAATTTGCCTGCGTATCCGATAAACACGACCGCGGAGAAATATGTAGTGCCGTAAGCAAGCGCAGTCACCCAGCCGCCTAAGCCTTTCCCAGCAAATAGAAAGTCGTTTAGCGACTTGCTTTTTTTCCTTGAATAGATGGTAATGCCAACCATCATTAAAACATAAACTCCTAGTATCGCATAAGCGATTATTCGATTTGAATTAACAGCTCCTAATAACATAAAATTTCTCCTTAATTATATAATTTGCCCGGATTGTTAAGAAACTCCGGTTATAATGTATTATTTTATAATTAATGTTCTTCCGGTCATTTCTACGGGCTTTTCAACTCCCATAGTATCAAGCAGCGTTGGAATTACATCCGCAAGCACTCCGCCAATACGCAATTTTACATTTTTCTGTTGCTCGTCAACAAGGATAAAAGGCACCGGATTAGTCGTATGCGCAGTGAAAGGATTGCCCTCTGCGTCCGCCATCTCATCCGCGTTGCCGTGATCTGCTGTTATTATCGCCATACCGCCAACGCTATTAATTGCTGCAACTATCCTTTTAACGCAGCTGTCAACCGTACTGACCGCTTTGACCGCAGCGTCCATAATACCAGTATGACCTACCATATCGCAATTGGCAAAATTAAGTATCATCACATCAAATTCTTTGGATTTTATTATCTCAACCGCCTTGTCAGTCACCTCTATAGCGCTCATCTCGGGCATCATGTCAAAAGTCGCGATTTTGGGAGAAGGAATCAGTATTCTTTCCTCGTTAGGATTGGCTTTTTCCACACCGCCGTTGAAAAAGAAAGTAACATGAGCATATTTTTGTGTCTCG
>SACC01000068.1 GCA_009928745.1 Clostridia bacterium | reverse complement strand
GTGCAATCCCAATATCGGCGGCACGGCGAAAGGTCATCTTGTCCGCGAAATAGACGCTTTGGGCGGAGAGATGGCAATCAATGCGGATAAAAGTCTTTTGCAGATAAAAATGCTCAATTCGGCAAAGGGCGCGGCGGTGCAAAGCCTGCGGGGTCAGACCGACAAGGCAGTATATCACGAGGAAATGCTGAAGACGTTAAGAAAACAGCAGGAATTAACGCTTATCGAGGGCGAGGCGGAAGCGCTAATCGTTGAGGACGGCGTAATAAAGGGAGTGGTAATTGACGGCAAGAGGTATTATTCAAAGACGGTAATCCTTGCGTCAGGCGTATATCTCAAAGCCAAGATAATAACGGGCGAAGAGTGTATTGAATCGGGTCCGTCTGGCTTTAAGCGCGCGGCGAAACTATCTGCAAGCCTTATTGATAACTCTATTGCGTTAAGACGCTTCAAGACCGGCACGCCCGCAAGGATTAAGGCGGATAGCATTGACTATTCGGTAATGGAGCGGGAGGACGGCGACAGCGATATATATTGCTTTTCCTTCCTTACGGATACCAAGCTCACCGAACAGGTGCCGTGTTATCTGACTTACACCAACGAGAGAACTCACAAAATTATCCGCGACAATATACACCGCGCGCCGCTATTCAACGGCAGTATAGAGGGAACGGGACCGAGATATTGCCCTTCTATCGAAGACAAGATTATGCGCTTTTCCAACAAGGAAAGGCATCAGATATTCGTAGAGCCTGAGAGCGCTGCAAGCGACCTTATGTATATACAAGGTATGTCCTCTTCGCTACCCAAGGATGTTCAGCTTATTATGTACAGGAGCATCAAGGGCTTAGAGCGCGCCGAGATAGTTAAGTGGGCGTACGCTATCGAATACGACGCGATAGATCCGACACTGTTGAAGCCGAGTCTGGAGTTGAAGAATATTAGCGGTCTTTTTGCCGCGGGTCAGCTTAACGGCAGCAGCGGTTATGAGGAGGCGGCGGCGCAAGGGCTTATTGCGGGGATTAACGCCAGCCGATATATTGACGGACTGGAGCCGATAGTGCTAAAACGGCACGAAGCGTATATAGGCGTGTTAATTGACGACCTTGTGACCAAAGGCACTAATGAGCCGTACCGTATGATGACGGCGCGCGCCGAATACAGGCTGATGTTAAGACAGGACAACGCGGATATAAGACTTACGCCGCTGGGCAGAGAGATAGGCTTAGTGGACGACTATAGATATACAAGATTCAAAAAAAGAATGGAAGAGAGGACACAAGTGCTCAAGGCGTTCGGTAAGGTATTGCCGCCACGCATAGCGTCCCCGATTGTTGAAAGTATGGGAGAGCCGCCGTTAAAGACGGGTATTAAGATAAGCGAACTGTTAAAGCGCGCGAAGGTTAGTCACAAGGATATAGAGAATCTGCCCGAATTAGACGGATTCGACAAGGGAGCGATAAGAGACGCTGCGGTAGAGGTAAAATACGAGGGTTATCTTGCGAAAGAGCAATCCTCTCTAAGGGAAGCCGAACAGCTCGAAAACAGAGAATTGCCGCAGGATTTTGATTATATGGCGCTTGACAATCTGCGTATCGAGGCGCGGCAAAAACTTATGCGCATAAAGCCCCGCACATTAGGTCAGGCAAGCCGAATAAGTGGTGTTTCACCTGCGGATATCAACGTATTGATAATATATCTTATACGCAACAGAGGCGCGGACAGCGCAAAGTAGGAAGTATGGAAAGATTGAAAAAATATATGGCGCAACTCAACGAGGAGCAGATAAAGACGGCGTTATCCGCTTTTGCCTTTTATTATGAGGAGCTTAACAGCTGGAATGAAAAATTCAATCTGACGGCGATTACCGATAAAGAAGAAGTTATAATCAAGCATTACGCCGATAGTTTAGAGGGTGCGTTATATATTACAGGTAAAGTTTGCGACGTGGGCAGCGGCGCAGGTTTCCCGGGGATACCGCTAGCAATAGTCAATCCGAATATAGAACTCACGTTCATTGAGAGCGTCAACAAAAAGGTAACTTTTCTCAATCATATAATCAGCAGCCTCAATCTTAAGGCAAAAGCTGTGCATATCAGGGCGGAGGACGCGGCAAAATTGAAATACAGAGAATACTTTGACACAGTTACTGCGCGCGCGCTTGCACCGTTAGCAACGCTTGCCGAATACTTGCTGCCCTTCTTGAAGCTCGGCGGCACGGCGGTAATATACAAGGGCGGTGAGATAGAAGAGGAACTTAACGGCGCAAAACCTGCGCTGAAGGCGCTCGGCGGCGAGATAAAAAAGGTAATAAAATATAATATTCTCGACACTGATAACAAACGCTCCTTAATAATAATCAAAAAGAGCAAGCCAACCCCGATAGAGTATCCCCGTTCGGGCAACAAACCGCGCACCAACCCGCTGTAAATTACATCACAAAAATTGCATTTTACGGAGACAAAGTTTTAGCAGTAGTAGTCAAAATTAAATGCATAATCTAAAAAACAATTCCCCCAACTTAACTGGGGGAATTGTTTATAAAAATCAAAATATTAATTTATACTTTTCTTTCTGCAAGGGTTCTTGCAAAGACGTTTTTATTCAGCGCTGCGGTTTTCTTTTTCCATAGCTTAGGGAGCGGCAGCTCGCCGTTCTTGACTGCGCAGATTACGTCCATATAGCCTTCGACAAATTCCCTTTCCTGCTTGCTTGCTTTTTTAGAAAACGCTTCGTAATCCTCTTTCGGCGCGTTAGACAGGCGGAGTCTTTTCTCCTCTTGCAACCACTGGCTTTGCAAAGACAATAGTCTTATGCGGTATTTCGTCTCGTTGACGTGACCTGCGTATATCCCTCTTAAGAGATATTCACGCTTCAGCCAAAACTCGAGAGATTCCTTTTCGTCGGTCTTTAACGGACCTTCTATTACTCCAAAATATGTAGGTTTATATAGTGATAAGCAGGGTGTGGAACAGCCGGTAATCCAGACTGTGGGATAGTTGTGAGCTAGATTGACTATCATACTGCCGGTGGTGTGGTCACCTAGGGCGGATTGATGCATGCAGAGACTGCCAACGTTGCCTTTTGTGTAGAGATTCCGTTCTGTAGCATGGCTTTGAAGGGTAAACATCATGGAAAAAACATCCGTCTTTATCCACTGTTCAAGCTGTCTTTCGCCCGCTTGCTGACGCATTAAGGATTTTGAAAAATGCGTATATATAGTGTCCGAATGAGTTTTGGAAAAAGATTGGCTTATCGGCGCGTTGGTCTTATAATAATCGCCGCTAAGAGAAAGACGGTTAGAGATATTGCCTTGCTTGTCAATTTTGCGGGCGGCGTACAGCTTCCCTGCCGTCTCAAGAATAAAGGCGGAGGAAGGGTCGGCAATCAAAAAAGAATTGTCATAGTAAAAATTCTTGTCAAAGCCGCAATTGCCGCCTTGCGAATATTCTTGTAACAGGGTGATAATTATATCCAGACACTCTTCCGCCGTTTTGCCGCGTTCAAGCGCGATACGGACGTAATCCATACCAGTAAGTGAAGGAGTTTTGTTTTTTTTCTTGGTAAATACCGCTTCGTTGCCGATAGCTACGCTGAATTCGTTAATGCCCATCTCTGCGCCCCACATCCAACTGGGTTTGACAAGAATACAAGCGTTGGTAGATTTTACTTGCGGAATACTAATATATGTACAAAGAACAGTAGCTGCATTGTGTTCTATTGCGGGGACAAATACGGTTAAGTTCGGTTCGTTACAGCTTCTGTCGCTGTTTTTTCCGAAAACCGCATTGCAGTTGTCCTTTTTGAATAAGGTGTCGCACATGTTTCCCTCCGGTGCTATTAGATAATATACATAATATAACACAATAAGTATTAATATTCAATATGCTTTTTCATTAAATTTTATAATATAAGGTAGTTGTTTAACGTATAACGGCGATAAAATTGGCTTTTTAGCAAATGAGCGCTTTTCTTTGACTTTGATAAGGGAATTAATGGAAGAACATTAATTAGAGTCCCATTTTTACGAACATTTTACACAAGGTTTACCGCAGAGTGATATTTTAATTTTTTTGCGTCCCGTATAATGGAAGCATAACGTAAAAGGAGAAAAATATGAAAAAAGTATTGATTATAATATTAATTGCCCTAATGGGATTAGTAGTATTTACAGGCTGTGATAAGAGCGCGTCTTTTGACAGCAGTAAAAATATTGCGGTAGTCGTAAGAGAGGACGGCAGCGGCACAAAATCGGCATTTATGGAGCTTATCGGCAGAAAAGGCAAGGCAGATCCTACGGGAGTTATTATTCAGACGGGAACTGCGGGTATTCTAGCAGAAATAAAAAGCAATAAATACGCAATCGCTTATGAAAGTTTGGGCTATGTTACCAATGATGTCAAGAAACTAAAGATTGACGGCGTAGAATGCACCGTTGCCAACATAAAAGCGGGAACATATGCAATAGCAAGACCCTTGAATATTGTTTACCAACAAACAATTATTGACGGTAACGCCGCTGCGCAAGCTTTCATGACCTATCTTGCCAGCAGCGATGCGCAGACAATAATTGCAGCAGAAGGTTATGTGACGATGTACGACAGCGCAACGGCTTATGCAAGACCTTCACAGGCGGCGGCATTAACCGGAACGATAAGCATCAGCGGCTCTACGTCATTGCAGCCCTTGATGGAGATACTTGCCGAAGAATTTAACGCAATACACACCTCGGTAAATATTACAGTAGCTGGCGGCGGCAGCGGAACAGGATATAATAACGCTAACAACGGAGTAAGCACCTTAGGTATGATAAGCGAAGAATTTAATAGCACAAAGGCGGCGAATTGTCTATGCACCATTGTTGCAAAAGACGGAATAGCAATTATCGTCAACAAAGCCAACACGGTTGAATCTCTTACCTTAGCGCAGCTGAAAAACATATATGATAATGAGGAAGCAGAGGCGACAAAGCTCAAATTATGGTCGCAGATAATTGGATAACTAGTATAACATAACATAATCAGACGGCGCATTAGCGCCGTCTGATATGCAGAAACGGAGGTAGCTGTCGTAGCTATGATTAAATTTTATAGATTTATCAAAACGAGAGACATAATAATGAAAGGCATATTCTTGGGATGTGCCGTTTTTGCAATTATAGCGTTATTGACAATATGTGTATTTTTGTTTGCAAGAGGAATGCCCTTTATAATTAAAACGGGAATATTTAGCTTCTTGACTAGCGCCGACTGGAATGTTTCCGATCCGGCTAATGCGAGTTACGGTATTCTTTCAATGATTGTCGCATCACTGTACGTTACGGCGTTATCGGTGGCTTTTGGAGTAGTCATCGGCTTGTTTACCGCAATTTGTTTATATAAATTCTGTAATAAAAAAGCCGTTGCAGTAATAAAACAACTTATTAACCTGCTTGCAGGCATTCCCTCTGTCGTATACGGTTTGTTCGGTATGATAATTATTATACCGTTTTTAAGAGATTATATCAGTCCTACAGGAATGGGTTACGGAATTCTTGCCGCAAGCATCGTCTTATCCATAATGATACTTCCTACAATTGTGTGTATAAGCCTTGATTCGCTTAATGCCGTGCCAAAAACCTATTACGAAGGAGCGCTTGCTCTAGGCGCGACAAAGGAGCAAGCTGTTTTCAGAACAATGCTCCCTGCTGCCAAAAGCGGCATTTTTGCGGGCGTAGTGCTTGCAATCGGAAGGGCTATCGGGGAGACTATGGCGGTTATAATGGTTATTGGCGGCAGTCCCGAGATGCCGGGAAGTCTTTTTCAGAGTGTGAGAACAATGACGGCTAATATCGCTATGGGCGCACTTGAGCAGACAGGCGAAACACTCGACGCGTTAATCGCTACAGGAATTGTGCTGTTTGTTTTTGTAATGATAATCAACATTTGTTTTTCGCTACTAAAAAATAAAAAGGAGAAGCGTAATGGAAAACGCAGGATATAAAATACAGAAGATAAAATTCAAAGCGCTTAAAGTATTTTCCTTTGCATCGCTCGTGTTGGCGATTCTTTCCCTCGCTGCAGTTATTTTATTTATACTAATAAGAGGAGTCGAACACCTTAACTACGATATAGTGTTCGGAGAATACACCTCACGCAATCCTTCGATTCTCCCTGCCTTAAAAGGCACTATGTTACTTGCCATTATTGCTGTCGGCTTAGCTGCGCCTATCGGTATATTCGCCGCGATTTTTTTGGTGGAATATACAAACAGCAAAAGCAAATTGATAAAATATATTAGAATTGCAACGGAGACATTGTCAGGAATTCCGAGCATTATATACGGACTATTCGGTTACATTGTATTTGTTGTTGCCCTAAAGTTGGGTTATTCGCTGCTTGGAGGAGGTTTGACACTTTCAATAATGGTGTTGCCGTTGATTGTGAGATCAACAGAGGAAAGTCTGCTTTCGGTGCCTAACGCATTACGTGAGGGGAGCTATGCGCTGGGCGCCAGCAAGGTCAAGACTATATTCAGCGTGGTTTTACCTTCGGCAACAGCGGGCATTGTCACCTCAATTATACTTGCAATAGGAAGAGTGATAAGCGAAAGCGCGGTGCTGATTCTTACTATCGGCATGGTGCATAAGCTTCCTGACAGCCTTTTACAGCCGGGTACCAGCTTGGCGCTTGATGTTTATTATTTTGGCAGCCATGGTCATCCCGAGGCAGCGGCGGAAACGGCGGTGGTCTTGATTATATTGATTGCAATAATTAATATATGATATAATACAAACAATA
>SACC01000526.1 GCA_009928745.1 Clostridia bacterium | reverse complement strand
GCTTTGTCTTAACCAGCTCGGGTATCTTCTCAGTTTGTTCTTGCGGCTCATCGCTTGTTATATCAAAAGCGCCCTCACGCAGCTTTCTGTCCCATTTTGTACGGTATTTGCGCATTTGTCTTTCTACCTTAGGTATAACAAAATCCACATTGCTGTACATATTGTCAGATGAAACCTCCGCTCTTATTACCGAATCACCGAGCATTATTGTTAGCTCCATAATAAACATTCCATGGTCTTCTTTGCATACTACTCTTGCTATGTCCGAGTCCTTAAAAAATTTAGACAGTTGCTTCTCAATTTTTTTGTTGATAATGTCCTCAAGCTTGTTACTCACCGAATAATGCTTACCAACTATTTCTACACGCATAATATAGGCCTCCTTAAATTTAGTTTGTTCAATACGCTTTTGTGTCTTATCTTATATACGATTATATAGAATATAATACCTTGTAAATATATTCACGTTTTCGTATATTTTCCGAATTCTGCACGATTATTTTAAGTATTTGCGTAATCAATGCAGAGGCTTAATACAAAATCTCATTTTTTGCTTTCAGCAGTGCTGAGTGAGGTGATTTTTAGTTTGTTATCGCTATAATCCACAACAATAGTGTCATTAAGTTTTATCTCGCCCGTCAATATTTTTTCGCTCAACTCATCCTCGACAAGACGTCTTATTGTCCTCTTCAAAGGACGCGCGCCATATTCGAGATTAGCTCCGTCATTTACAATAAAATTCTTGGCTTCTTGACTAATTTTTATTGAAATACCTCTTTCGTTAAGTTTTTTGGCAAGCTCGACGAATAAAATATCCGCAATGTCTTCAATGTTTTTGATTGTAAGCGGATGAAAGATAATGATATCGTCTAATCTGTTGATGAACTCGGGACGCATCGTCTTTTTAAGCGCGCCGATTTGCTTTTCTTTTAATGACTCGTAATCGGATTGAGGTGAGCTTTCGCCAAACCCCAGCGTGGAAGCCTTTCGAATATCATCGGCTCCGACATTGGAGGTCATAATTACAATAGTGTTTTTGAAACTGACTGTTCTTCCGTGAGAATCTGTCAATCTGCCATCGTCCATTATCTGTAACAGGATATTAAAAATATCCGGATGCGCTTTCTCGATTTCGTCGAATAGTATTACCGAATACGGTTTGCGCCTTACTTTTTCAGTAAGCTGTCCGCCCTCTTCATAGCCCACATACCCCGGAGCGGAACCGGTGAGTTTATTAACGCTGATTTTATCCATATACTCGCTCATATCCATGCGAATAATCATATTC
>SACC01000067.1 GCA_009928745.1 Clostridia bacterium | reverse complement strand
AAAATGAGCGGACGCGGTCTAGGTCATACTGGAGGAACGCTCGACAAAATGGAAGCGATTGCGGGAATGAGGGTTGAACTTACTCCCGAACAATTTATTAATCAAGTCAACGATATCGGACTGGCAGTAATAGGTCAAAGCAAAAACATCTGTCCCGCAGACAAAAAGCTATACGCAATACGTGATATTACGGCAACGGTTGACAGTATCCCGCTGATTGCTTCAAGTATAATGAGCAAAAAGCTTGCCGGCGGCGCTAAGAACATTATATTAGATGTAAAATGCGGTAGAGGAGCTTTCCTCAAAGACGAAAAAAGCGCGGAAAAACTTGCCTCAAAAATGGTGACTATAGGTAACAATGCAGGCAAAAAGACGGTAGCAGTTATTACGCGAATGGACGAGCCTCTGGACTCGCATATAGGGAACAGTCTGGAGATAATCGGCGCGCTTGAAGTGCTTAAAGGAAAACGCAATAGGTTATACGAGGTATCAAAGCAGCTGGTTATTAGTCTTTTACAAAACCTTGGCAAGGATACGTGCAGCGCGGAGTCTGCCTTTGATGAGGCGCTCTCAAGCGGTGATGCCTTATCGGTATTCACCGAGATGGTCAGACGGCAGGGCGGAGATATTGCATTGCTGGAAAAGAATAGATTACTTACTGCAAAATATAAGGTAGATATAGCAGCAACAAGGGAAGGATATGTTGCAGGTATGGACTGTGAGGGAATAGGACTATATTGCGCCTCTCTTGGCGCAGGCAGATTGCAGCTTGAGGACATAATTGAATATGATGTCGGTCTGATATTGCATATAATCATTGGTGATTATGTGAAGATAGGACAAAATATTGCGACTGTGTTTTTTAACAGGGAAGAATTAATAGATACGGTGAATAAATTCGAATCACTTATTGAATATTCTGACAATAAAATTATACGGCAATCCGATATAATATCAATAATAAATTAACAAAAATGCCGCTCAGCTGAGCGGCATTTATAATAATTGGTTAAAGAAATCTTATATACTTTTAACTTAGCTAGTCTTGTACTTTTAATTTGGGTAATCCTATATTTTTAACTAGGTAATAATATAATGATTAAGTAGATAATCTTATGTACTAATTACAATAAGCTAGCTGGATGATTAAGAATTATCCTTGTATCATCTTATATATAGAGGTTATCTGCGCGGCGTCCATTATCTTTGGCACAGGATACAGCGGATTGGCTTCGCTTAGCGCGCGTTTGCACATTAAAGGAATATCCTCATCTTTAATCTTCCATTTTCCTTCAATCTTTGTAGGGATATTCATAGAAGCATTCAGATCCTTGATGGCTTTTATAAACTTTTTCGCTTTGACTTCCACGCTGTCGCCGGGTGCGGCTATGTTAGCATAATCTGCAAGCTCTGCAAGCTTTTTATATACAGATGATCCGTACATTTCCAACACATATGGGAGAATAACCGCATTAGCAAGCCCATGCGGCACTCCGTAAAATCCGCCTAAAGTGTGCGCTACTGCGTGAACATAACCGACATATGCGCGGGTAAACGCCATTCCCGCAAGGAAAGATGCGGTCTGCATCTGGTCTCTTGCCTCAATGTCCGTTCCATCGTCATACGCTCTTTTTAGATATTTGAAAACAATTTTTGTAGCGTCGATTGCCTGCGACTTGGTGGCGCTCGTATTACTGTTACCGATATACGCTTCAACAGCATGCGTCAGAGCGTCCACTCCAGTCGTAGAGGTAATGTGTTGAGGTAGTTTGAGTGTTAATTCGGGGTCAAATACAGCATAATGCGGTATAAGAGATGTATCATTAATCGCATACTTTTCGTGAGTTAAGCTATTGCTGATTACAGCAGCAAGGGTGGCTTCGCTGCCTGTACCCGAGGTTGTGGGGATAGCAAATAGTGGAGGCAATCTCTTTAATACCTTGAGTACGCCTTTCATTTTCGGGATGCTTTTGTTGGGTCTTGCCACTCGCGCGCCGATACCTTTTGCGCAGTCAATAGGAGAACCGCCGCCGAACGCTACAAGAGAATCACATTTGCAATCCTTGTATAGCTTTAGCGCTTCCTCGATATTATCTATTGTAGGGTTGGGCACGGTCTTGTCATATACTACCGACTGCAAGCCTTCGCTCTTAAGTCCGTCAAGCAACGGCTGTATCAGTCCAAGTTGTACTAATACTGCGTCAGTTACTATTAATGGATTAAAGCAACCCTTTGATTTTATAAAAGCCGGTAATTCTTTTATACTGCCTGCGCCCTTCAATGATTCGGGAATTCTCCAAGGCAATATGTACGATACCAAATAAAATGCTCCCTGATATACACGACAGAAAATTTTATAAAAAACATTCATATTAACTCTCCTTAAGGTATAATTTAATATATTATATCACAATACTATTAAAAAAATATATAAAAATAAAAAATCAGAATAGAATTCCTGTTTTTTGTTGAGAGCGTACTATTAGTAAAAAATTTATAGTTTACTTTTTAGGTAGTTTTTTGCTAAAATATAAAAGTAAGCGCAAGGAGTGATATATGAAAATTGTAATTGCATCCGATATACATGGTTCAGCCTATTATACAAAAGTCTTTTTTGAGAGAGTCGCGCAAGAGAAGCCCGATATGGTTATATTGCTTGGGGATATTTATTATCACGGTCCGCGCAATCCATTCCCGAAAGAATACGCCCCGATGGCAGTTGCCGAGATACTTAATGCTAATAAAAAAATGCTTGTCGTTATTAAAGGTAACTGTGACAGCGAAGTAGACCAGATGATATCCGAGTTTTCCTTTATTGAGGGCTTTTTTGCCTTGCAGCTAGAGAAGCGCAAACTTGTGTGCGTACACGGTCATAAGATGGAAAAGTCTGATTTGCCCGAACTTAAAGTCGGTGATATTGTCGCATACGGTCATTATCATACCGCGTTACTTGAGATAAGGGAAGGCATAATATATATTAATCCCGGTTCTCTTGCCCTGCCGAAAGACGATAATTACAGCTATTGCATAATCGAAGATAATGTCATTACGATAAAAAGCCTTGACGACAGAATAATCAAAAATTATATTCTGTAATATAAGCTAATAATTATTGCGAAGCGGGAAAAAATATCTTTTTGAAAAGAAGCTATTATCGGAGTAAAAACCCACGTTTTTAATTCCGCTCCTTAAGGCGTAAAAAAGGCTGTTGATTGCTCAGCAGCCTTTTTCTTTCTGCGAATGCAGAGTAATATAATTTTCCTCTATCAAATCAATAGATAGATTTTCGCTAATATTCTAAAAACTTAACGGTTTTCCGCTGTTATTTTCTTTATAAATTTAGACAGCTTTTTGTATACAAGGAAAGTCAATACCCCCGATATTACGCATCGTAGAATATTGAACGGAACCACAGTCAGCGGTAGATAATAGCTATAGAAGTTCTCTTGAGTAATATTAGGGAATAAGCCTTTAGTCATACCGATAAGAGGCATCCAATTATTATTAAACATTGCTTTGACGAAAAATGGAATAAGTATAAAACGATTAACCAAAACTGCTGCAATAACGCAACAAGTCATACCTACAAGTAGCCCGTTAATTGCTCCTTTTACCGTCTTGTTTCTTTTATAAATAAGACTTGCAGGAAGCACTATTGCAATACCAAGAATTATATCACCCAACTCACCGACCCCAGCTGTTGATGTAAATGGAAGCTTAAGCAAGCATTTTGCAATAATAATTATACTTCCGCTTAAAGGACCTAGCGCAAAGCCTCCAATAAGCGCAGGAAGCTCGGAAAATTGAATATCTAAAAAACTTGGAAACATAAAGGGCAGAGGAAATTTTACAACCATATACAACAGATATGAGATAGCCGTAAGCGCAGAGATTATTGCGATTTTTTTACTTGTTAGAATGGCTTTTTTGCGCTTAACCGCTTTAATACATACGGGATTGCATTCGCAGATAATATCGACGCCGTCGCTATCATTAACGCCTTTTTCAGAAAAATAATTATCCATTAAAGTCGGTGAATCTTCAATAATTACTTCGCTCTTAAATTCAGATATGATTGATTTGTTCGAATCTTTTTCCATAGTTACCTCCACAAAAAAACATGGGGCAACTTTAATTCTTTTCTCATCCAGACTTTAACTGTCGGTACAGGAGTTACACCTGTTCGGCGCCTTTCGGCGTTCACGGACTTTACCGTCGGTGGAGAATTACGCTCCGCCCCAAAGAATTTTAATATATAATAACACGACAATTGCTTTTTGTAAACACTTTTTTTTTAAATTTTTATTAAAATATATTGCAGAATGTGTACTAAATTATTGAATTGTTATTGTAAGAAAGAATGCTAATCTTTTACCTATAATATTTAATTATTATTGCTAAAACTTTTATAAAGAATTATAATTATATTATGGAATATGTAGTGAACAGTCCTGAAGAGACATTAATGGTAGCCAAAAGTCTTGCGGAGACCTTAACGGGCGGCGAGATAGTTTTGCTAACGGGGGAGTTAGGCGCAGGTAAAACCGTATTTGCTAAAGGCATTGCGTTAGGTTTAGGCGTTGAAGATACGGTTACAAGTCCTACTTTTACCATTATGAATGAGTATAGCGGTCGTCTTACAATGTATCATTTTGATATGTACCGTTTGAACGGTGAGAAGCAGGAATTGGGATTCGAAGAATACTTTGGCGCAAGCGACACGGTCTGCGTTATAGAATGGAATGTTAGTGAGGATTTTGGCGACGCTAGGATAATCAGAGTTGATATTGAGTATATGGGTGAACACGATAGGAGGATAACAATATATGAAGACCTTATGCGTTGACACCACTTCGGATAATATGGCGGTAGCGGTAACGACTGATGACAGTATTTTTACCGCGCTTAACCGTGAGGGCAGGGGGTCGACTTCTGCCAATATTATTAGCTGCATTGATAGTGCGCTTAATAATGCTTCATTAAGGCTAAAGGACATGGATTATATAGGCGCTGTTGTCGGTCCCGGTTCTTTTACCGGCATCCGCATAGGTATCAGCGTTATTAATGCATTCCATCTTGCGCTTAACATTCCGCTTATTTCCATATCGGTTTTTGATGTGCTTAGCGCGGATTTTGAAGCTAATGCTTTATGTATCATTGACGCAAGACATAGCTGTTATTACGGCGCTCAATATAATTGCGGGCAGCTTAGCGAGCAAAGGGAATACACTCTTGACGAGGTTGCCGCATTTAAGGGAAGTGTTATTGTCAGAGGTAAATATAAGAATCTCGAAGGTTTTGACAATATTATTAGTCTTGACGATGCGGCGTATTCGGATAAACTTGCCCGAGTGATGCTAAAGAAATCAAAAGAAAAAGCAACAGTCATATATCTGATACCTTTATATATGAAGCTCTCGCAAGCTGAGCGCAACAGTAAGGATTGATATGAAAGTATTTTTTCGCGAAGCGGAGATTGATGATCTAGAGATACTGGAGTTTATTGAGCGGCAGTGCTTCCGCGATCCTTGGAATGCAGATATGCTGTCTTCCGAATTGTCTATGTCTCATTCCGTCTATTTGGTTTTGACAGACGGCGAAAACATATTTGGCTATTTGAGTTACTTACACATATTAGATGAGCTGCATATAATGAATGTAGCGGTTTTGCCCGATTATCAAGGGAATGGTTATGGCAGGCTTATGGTAAAGCGCATAATAGACGATGCGCAAGCTAAAGAGGCAGTCGCAATTACGCTTGAGGTTAGGGAAAGCAACTACCGCGCGCAAAAACTGTACGAAGGTTTTGGCTTTGCGCTTGCAGGTACTAGACCGCATTACTATATGGATAAAGAAAATGCGCTCATTTACTGGCTGGAGCTTGGAGGCGATATTCAATAATTAACCATATACGCATAGGAAAAGGCAGAGAGCTGCTTTTTTTACACGGTTGGGGCGGAAGTATAGATAGTTTTAACAAGGCGCAGAGCCTTGCTGACCATTTTACCATCACAATAGTCGATTTATACGGTTTTGGCAAAACACCTCCTCCGAATCATCCGGTTGATTTGGATTTTTATATAAGAGGAGTACTCGCATTAATTAAGCACTATAAGATGGATGACATTATAGTAATAGGTCATTCTTTCGGCGGCAGAATTGCCATAAAACTTGCCGCAACCTGCAATCGAGTCGCTGGACTTGTCCTAGCTGACAGCGCAGGCATAAGACCGCATCGCGGGCTAAAATACTATCTAAAAATATACGCTTATAAGTTGCGGCGGTTATTAAAGCTGAAAACTGCCGATTGCGGTTCCAGCGATTACCGAAAGCTCTCTGGCGCAATGAAAAAAACTTTTATCAACATTGTCAACGAAGATTTGTCGGGTATTGCTAAGAATATACTTGTACCCACGCTGCTTATCTGGGGAAGTAACGACATTGAAACACCGATATATATGTGCAAAAAGCTCAATAAATACATCGCGAAAAGCAAGCTTATAGTGTTTGAGGGCGCGGGGCATTTTGCCTATCTTGAGCAGTCAGGGAGATTTATCGATCTGGTGCGCGAGTTCGCCAATGGAGTTATATGAGATTAGCAGTAATTGTGCTTACGCTGATGATGACTTTTTTTAACGGATACTTATATTTATACATATTGCAACGAGAGAATTACCGCGCCGACGGCGTGCTTAACAGATCGCAGAAACTAATTGTTTTTGATCTCATTGCATTTTTGCTCTCTTTTGCCTCGTTGCTTGTTGCCTGGACAGTGTTTGGTAACAGTAATTGGAAAGGTCTATTTTATG
>SACC01000525.1 GCA_009928745.1 Clostridia bacterium | reverse complement strand
GTCGGCAAGGAACGAGGCAACAACCTAGAGCTTAAGGAAGTCAAAAAAGGCACTGAAGATACCAATCAGAAAAACGATCTTTTCAATAGCTGGCTCAAGATGTGCCGCCACTCCGCTACCGTTGATAACTATCCGTTCATCAAGGTATTCACTGACGAACAGCGACCGGAATCCTGGGGCGCAGATGCAAGGGATCTTTGCGACATTGTGAATATTGCAGGCTCAGGTGATTTGCGGCTTGCGTTGCCGTTCTACACGATTGAGGATATGGTCAGCGAATGGTGCTTTGAAAAGTTCCGCAATCTCTACTACGACTTCCGCCATCGTCGCGGAGACAATACGCTACTCGTTCATATGCTCAAAAGCATTGTAAGTATTATTTACCGTCGCAATATACGCATCTACAACCGCTTCGGCTACAGTGTATTGAACATAGAGAAAGAACGCGGCACAATGGACGGACAAATTGAAAGCAAGAAATACTTTTTAATGAACAAAAAAATATACAGTCAGCGGTTCTCTACAGACTGCTTCAGCGATTACTTCAACGAACTTGCGAAGAAAACTAAAATCGGACTTAACGATTACAAAGAATATCTTACTGAAAAGGCAACCGTCAACGAACTAAAGCTGCAGAACAGCTATTTTATCAATGCGCTCTACAAAGACGCTGGCAAGGGCGCGCCTTAGACTATTAGCGTCAATCTAAACAAGGAGACAACAAATGTATCGTGAAACTAAAATTTATAATGACGGCAGCCACTATATTGCAATTCCTCCGACTACCAATAAATCTAAGCGGGGGAAAAGCATAAAGGAAGACCTGATAACAGTTGTCGAGGAAGAGTCCGAATCTGCCGCCGAACCCTCTTCCTCAACGCAAATTATATCGGAGTCCGAGAACATCTCAGATAACGGAGCCGGCTCACAATCTAAAATTAATATTAAAACTGAGCAGATAGCCGATGCGAAACCGACAGCCGAAAATGAAATTAACGAACCCGAACCTGAGAAGAAAAAGAAAACCGTTCGCCAAACCACCCGATCGGATATTTTTAACGAACTTTTTAAAGAAAGTCTTGATTTGCCGAAATCTAAACGGCGAAAATATATTATTGACGGAATGAAGAAGTACTTTAAGTTTGATAAGCAAACCTCCACATATGTTGACGATAAACTAGAGAAAAAAAGCCGAAGTATTATGTGCCGCAGAATACGGTTTACGCGCAAAGCGTACATGCACGATTTCAATTATTTTGTAACATTGACCTACAGTAATGCCTTACATAC
>SACC01000066.1 GCA_009928745.1 Clostridia bacterium | reverse complement strand
GAATCAACTTTGTCTCCTAAATATCCAATAAAATCAAATGGTTCACCGAAAACCGTTGAAATTTTCAAGGGTTTTGAGTCAAGGGATTTTTTGGGTAGCCGAGAAAATGGAATTGATTTGCCGAATGCGAATACTTTGATTGTGCTTGACGCAGATAAGCTCGGACTTGCGCAGATGTATCAGCTCAAAGGCAGGGTAGGCAGAAGCACACGTATGGCGTCAGCATATTTCACATATTTTACTGAGAGCAGAATTGTGGGGAACGTGCAGAAGCGCCTTGACGCTTTGCTTGATAATACTGAACTCGGCAGCGGTTACAGACTGGCAATGATGGATCTGGAAATACGCGGCGCGGGTAACGTACTGGGACGCGAGCAGCACGGGCATGTGGAGCGTATCGGATATGATATGTATAGCCGTTTATTGAGGGAGACGATAGCTTTGCTTGCGGGCGAGGTAATTGTGACGCGTTCAAATACCGAGGTCAGTATCAAGGTGGACGCATTTATCAGCTCAACTTTAATTCCAAGCGAGAGAGAACGGCTAAAGCTGTATAAGCGCATTGCGGAGATAAGCTCGTTGGATGACAGAGACGCGCTTGAAAAGGATATTTTTGAGTTGTACGGAGATGTTCCGGTTCCGCTCAAAAGTTTATTGGATATCTCACTGATTAGAGTGCTTGGCGGAATGGTAGGCGTTGTCAAAGTTATAGCGGACAGCAAATGCGCAAGGATAATGTTCGCGGACGGAGATTACCTGAAAAGCGCCGCGGTCAAAAGCGCGCTAGCCCTTGCAGGCAAGGAATGCCGCGTTGTAACCTCAGCCTCGGAAGCCGAGTTTTTGGTGCATACCGCCAGTATTAACAAGAAAATACAAATCTTAATCAAATTTTTATTAAACGCTAATGGATTTTATTATTAATTATATATAAAATGTTTGCAATAGGCAGTAATATTTTGTATAATAGATAAGTGCAGCTTAGGCACGCGAGGAGAAAAGTAATGAGAAAAAAGTTAATAGCTTTTGCTTTAGTATTAATTCTGGCACTAACCCTTGTGCTATCGGCATGTGGCGATGGCGATATGATACGCAAGAATGATAAAAGGGATATCAGTCAGATTACAGCGACCGCAACGTATAACGGAAGAATGGCCCTAATTCAAAAGGGAGAGTTGAATTCTTCTATTAATCAATATCTCAACACTATAGTGCAGTATTATAGCGCAGGATATATTACTGCTGCTCAATACCAAAGCATTATCTCTGATATGGGCAAGAATTTTGACAGCGCGAACGAATCACTCGGCAAGAGCGCGTTATTTACTTTATATTGCATAGATTATATGGCTGAATATTATAAAGACGACGCTATAAAGTACGCGGCAATTACCGCCGCCGGCACTAAGAACAAGTCATACAATGTAGATAACTATGCAACATATATGCAAGATAGAATTGCAGAGATTGAGGCAATCCTTACAACCGAACAGAATAACGATGTATTAAAAGCTTTAAATGAGTCTTTTGAGGCGCAGTTTAAAGAGTATCAAGCAGAAGTAAAGGAAGAGATAGAACTTACAAAAACCAAAACCGAACAGGTTATACCTGACGGTGTAAAATCAATAAAAATTATCGCTCCCCGCAAGACGGTTTATGAAGTCGGTGAAGAGATAAACACAGCAGGACTTGTCGTTGAGGCAGTATATGAAGATGAAAGTGTCGTAGTTATTGAAAAAGACTACGCTATAACGGGCTTTGACAGTTCCAAGATCAGCGCTTCAGTAGAAGTGACTGTTACTCACGATGAAGATTTTACCGCAACATTCAATGTTAAGATTGTGGAAGCGCGTCCTACGCGTACCCAAAAGACTATTGAAGAAGAAGCTGTGCCATACCCTACGGACGGCGAAGGCAAAATGTTGCTATTAGACAAGTTTAGTTTCTCCGTAAACCAAGCTGACTACGAGACCAAGGCAGAATACGATATCGATAAGGAAGCGATGAGAAGACTTGTTACTTCACTTGAAGAGTCGTTCCGTGATTATCAATACTATTATCTCAAACAACTCGAATCAAAGATCGTAACCGTTTGTCAGGAAGCCGTTGAGTCAAAGGTTGTTGTGACCGAAGCGGAAGTAAACGAGTTTTACAATAAGGAAGTAAGCAAGCAGATGGAGGGTTATCTTTCTACTGCATACGCTGCAAGCACGCTTGAGGCTGCGCCGTATAATACAATAGCTCACGGCGTTACAGCCGATAAGGGTTATTTCTATGTGAAACATATCCTTTTCAAGTTCAATACCGAGCAATCCAATGCGCTGACTCGTTACACCAGTGAAAAGACTGGTAATGCTGAAGCATTGCAGAAACTTAGAGAAGAATACGCTAACCTAATCAGCGTATGGCTATCAAATCCCGATTATGACGCAGAAGCTGTGTGCGAAGACGAAGATTGCGACTGTAGCTACTGCGATAATTACACGGGTACTGACGGTTACGGTGAAAATCACGATGATGATTGTGACTGCGTAGCTTGTCCTCTTAAAAAATATCTTAATGATTCTGCGCTTAATGTGCTCAATGTAATCAGCGATATAGAAGATGATTTGACAGCAATTAAGAACAGCGCTGATTATACTTCCGAATCCGCCCGTATTAAGGCGTTGATGGAAAAGTTCGATGAATGGATATACAAAGCCAACGAAGACGACGGTATGTTTTCTACCTTGAAAGACGGCGGTTTGGGTTATTTGGTTACACCGAGCGGCATTAGTTCGGGTTATGTTGCCAAATTCGAAGAGCTATCTCGCAGTCTTGCCGCACAAGGCTTGGGCGCCGGTGGCTGGTGTGTTACCGAATACGGTATACACTATATAGTTGTAACCGGTTATGCAAGCGATGTTGCTGCTGAAGCGGATGCCAAATATGTAAATCTACCCTTAGATTATGTGGTCAACGGATTAACTTTCGAGGCAATAACCGAAGGCGATGAGTATAAAGTTTATACAAGTGCAACCGAATTCTATTATGTAAACAAAGGTACTTTGGAGCAATATATATATGACTCAATATATGCCACTAAGAAAAGCGACACATTCGCTTCGTTCCAAAAGGAGTTTTATAATCAATATTCCGCAACCAATATCACATATTATTCCAAGTCATATAAACAAACAGTTAAAGAATTCCAAAAAAGCCTGAAAGGCAGTAAGTAATATTTAAGGACTCGGTTAATCCGAGTCCTTTATATAAAAGCCCTGGAACATTAGCAGAGTGGATATTCCCGTTATAATAGCACTATATATATATTCACTAATTCCATATAAAAGTTTCAATCAATCAATGCTGCCTAATACACAGAGAGAATAGGATTACGGGGTATATCTGCAAAGATATTCGGTTTAACAATTATATTATGACTTAGGAGAATATTGTGAAAGAAACCACAGTTAAAGTTAATTATATTTATAAAGGACGCATACTTAATCTGCGCAATGATGACATCTTGCTTCCTGACGGAAGACCCGCAATGCGCGAGATAGTTGAACACAGCGGCGGCGCGGCGATACTGGCTATTGACGAAAACAATATGGTATATCTTACTACGCAATATAGATATCCTTATAAAGGTGAGCTTACCGAGCTGCCCGCTGGCAAGCTGGACAAGGGGGAAGACCCTTTTAATTGCGCAAGAAGAGAATTGAGAGAAGAAACAGGACTTGTCGCAGACAGCATAGAGTTCTTGGGGCAATTATATCCAAGTCCCGGCTATTGTGAAGAGATTATATACATATTTCTTGCCAAGGGACTGCATAAGGGAGAGGAATCGCCCGATGACGACGAGTTCTTGGTGACAGAGAAGGTTCCTTTTAATAAACTTTTGCAGATGGTTATGAGCAATGAGATAAAAGACGCAAAAACAATTTTTGCAACGCTGTTCTATAGCCAAAAGTATAATAAAGACGCAAAACAGATTTAACACAAGTAAAAGGAAGAATAAGTTATGGTTTTTGGCTGCATTACTTTAGTTTGTACTGCGGTTAGATTACGGCTTTTTATGCCTTCCATATTAAAAACTAAAAAACGGTAAGATAATCCTTACCGTTTTTAAGTTAATATTCTGTATTATTCAATATAATAATTTAGTTACATCGGGCAATTATTCCTCTACTATCTCTTCGTCTTGCTCATAATCTGCAAAAACGAAACCACCCTCGTAGCTTTCGCCATAATGGAAGAATTGCGCGGCTGTTGTGACCTCATTGTACTCATTGTCACTTACTGAGCCAGTGGTAGGATAATTTGTCGGTGGTTCGGAGTTTTCTTGTCTGATGTCAACGCCAATTCCGATTGATAGATTGCTAAAAGTATTATTAGTAATATTAATTTGTTTATCAGTAGGATATACATATATTCCGTATCTGTAATTTGAAATAGTGCAATTAGTTATTTCAACTTTTTGCGCCTGTTTGTCAACCAAAATTGCGTATCCGCCTACTAATGTTTCTGTAGTATTGATAATAAGGGTGCAATCGGTGATTGTAACTGACGCGCCTTGCAAAATATCAATAGTAGCCTCGCCACCGTTAGGGAAAGAGGTATTAGAAAAAGCTAGACCTTTCAGGATAATTGTAGCATCATCAGCATTCATTGTGAAAGATTGTATCACTGGATAGTCTACACCGATAAGCGTAACGGAAGAAGTAGCGATAACATCCTCGTTATAGTCTCCGTTCTTAATTATTACAGTGCTGTCCTCTGTAATTATTGCCATCGCCTCGCCGATACTTTTAAACAGCGAAGTGCCGAGAACCCCGCCGTAATCGGTCTCAGTTTCCTCTGACGCATCGACTATTATATCGCCTGAGTATATTTTGCATTGCGCAGTTTTTGCGCCCTCTGCAGTAGTTACAGTGACAGTCGCCTCTCCCGAGCCTACCGCTGTGCATTTTCCGTTATTATCAACGGTAACGACATTAGTGTTGCTGCTTGTCCAGGCAATATTCCTGTTGGCGGCGTCCTGCGGAGTTACGGTTGCGGCAAGGGTAACTTCCTCGCCTACGACCAGCACCGCCTCCTGAATATCAACTACAACATTGTCTACCATTAATGTATTGGGAGTTCCACAAGCGAATATAGATAGAGTAAGCACAACAATAAGTAATAGTATAATTGATTTTTTAGCTATTTTTTTCATATTAAATCCTCCTTGTTCTTATTAATTATTGTTTTATTTGCCGTTTTTTATACTTTTTAAATTTTAATCCCGAAAAATATTTGACTGATGTATACAATGAAATAATATTATGGTATAATTTATATGTATTTCTTATACTTTTGGAGGCATACGTGAGTATTTTTATCAGTTCAATTGCGACAGCAAACATTGTAATGCTAATAACCGCCATACTTATAGCGGGCGGCGTCATAGCGGTCAGTTCTGTGTTTTTGACACGAGCGTTAAGAAGAGCAAAATTAATAGGTATGGACAACAAGGTCATTATGGGCGCAATACGTACCAGCGCTATTTTCTCCATAGTGCCGTCGATACCCATTGTTATCGGCGTAGCGGTAATGTCTGCTATGCTGTTAAACATTATCGGTATACCTTGGATAAGATTAACGGTAATAGGCGCCTTGCAATATGAGATAACCGTAGTAGGCATTGTAGGCGGCGAGGCAGAATTATTGAGCGAAAAAACAATAGCAACCGCATTTATTATAATGACGATTGCGATTATGAGCGGTCCTATATTCAATGCAATTATATTAAAAAAATATCAGGGAAAGCTTGCTGATATCAGAGAAAAAAACAAAAAGCTATTGGATTCAATCAGCGGCTCGCTCCTTGGCGGATTACTCGCGGGTATTGTGTCATATATGATAGTCAGCGGCTTCAATTCTTTGATAACGGGAGTTAATACGATTAATTCGGACGGTTCGATTACAATCGGCGCGGTGACTCTTCTTACACTTGGCAGCAGCGTATTCATAATGCTTTTATGCGGTATCAGTATGAAAGTATTTAAATGGAAGTGGATGGAGAATTACGCTCTTCCTATTACAATGTTGGGTTCGTTAGCATTGGCCTTGCTCTTCCAGACTATACTTGAGCCGGGAGCCTCTGAGGCGATTAATGACGGCATTGCGCGCATAGTTGGAGCGGGGGTGGTGTTATGAGTAAAAACTTGAATAAAAACAGCGGCGAGACCTTTAAAGAATATAATGCGTCAATGCATAACTTAGGCAGACTTTCCACTTTTTCAATACTACTCATATTATTTTTGGCGCCTGTCGTGTTCTGTATTGCATTGGGGACGGCTCCCGATTGGAACAGGTTGCTTAAACCCGATGTTATTGGACTTATATTGACTTATTTTGCAATCGGCGTAATCGAAGCGATAAGCTACGCGCCGCTACTCGGTACGGGCGGGCAATATCTTAGCTTCATCACCGGTAACATTTCCAATCTCAAGCTGCCTTGCGCAATTAACACGCAACAGATATCTAAGGTGGAGAAGGGCAGCGAGCAGGAGGAGATAATTACTACAATAGCGATTGCGATATCCTCTATCGTTACAACAATAATAATCACGCTCGGGGTTGCTCTATTGCTTATCCCCGGGGTGGGCACTAATGTCACTAATATGCTTAGACCGGTTACTCCTTATGTGTTGCCGGCAATATTCGGCGGATTATTGATAGGTCTGTTGTCAATGTATCTCAAACAGACGGCAATTCCCTTTATTGCAATGCTTATTATCAATACAATTATATTTGCATTAGGTAAAGACCTGGGGCAAAGCACTATGA
>SACC01000524.1 GCA_009928745.1 Clostridia bacterium | reverse complement strand
GCTCGAAGATGCGTTGGTGTGGGCAACCGCCACAGTCAGCAATAAGATGGAGCAACCGGGTCCGTATCGCGGCAACCGCAATACCATACAAGCATATATTAATGAGTTTTATAAGTAATTAATTATAATATTAATCTCGGCTGTACGCTTATCGCAATATTTCATTAATTTAATATTGATTATTAGATATTCGCTTAGCATACACATTAGCTGACTAATTTTGCGACACAAAATACTGCATTATATAAAAATTACCATGACTGTTTTTACTGAATAATAGTATTGCTGTTATTCTACTCATACAAAAGGTGTTGAATCAGTTCAACACCTTTTTATATATAACTTGTCTGCAAACGCAGATATTTGACTCGTTATCTGTAAGTTTACGCCAGCATTATTCGTTCCAGCTCTAGCGGCTCAATGTATTCGTCTCCCATATATGCCCTCATGTTGCCACCGGAGATTTCGTCAATGAGCGCAATACGCTTATCATCGCCAACTCTGCCGAACTCGAACTTAATATCGTATAACTCAAGATTTTTCTTCGCAAGCTCTTCTTTTACTATTGCTCCGATTACCTTGGTCATATCTTTGAGCGTTTTATATTCGTCTTTGGTCATTATACCTAATAATTCTAATCCGTCCTCGTTAATCAAAGGATCATTCCTTGCATCATCTTTTAATGTCACTTCTACATAGGGACTGAGCTTTTGACCGTTTTCGCAATACTTAGCGTATCTTCTGTGAAAACTTCCTACCGCTCTGTATCTCAATATTACTTCAACACCCTCACCGAACATCTGCGCAGGCTTGACTGTCATTGTTGACGCCTCAATATCTGCATCAATATAATGAGTGAGAATGCCTGCCGCATTAATTTTTTCAAAGAAAAATTTGGTTAATCTTAGTCCTGCAACTCCTGCTCCCTCAATAGTCAACCCAACGGTATTTGAGCCGGGGTCAAATACGCCGTTAGTTCCGGTAACATCGTCCTTAAACTTTAACAAATAATTACCATCTTCTTTCTTAAATACATCCTTCGTCTTTCCCTTGTACACCAGCTCCATTTTTTCTGCTCCTTGTAAATTTTACCTCTTAAAAATTTGCTTTAACTTGAGTATTAATACTATTATACAATATTAATTATGTGAATACAATAGCGAACTATTTATTCGGCAAAAAAAATTGCATGATTATAATTACCAACAAAAAATGAATAGTTTAATTAAGAAATTCAATTATTTGCGCATCATAAGCAGACTAATAATTATGCAATAATCGCCCTAATAAT
>SACC01000523.1 GCA_009928745.1 Clostridia bacterium | reverse complement strand
TGCTATTTTAGAATCACTGTTAAAGAGAACGTGTCCAATGTAACCAAGGTAATGAATATTCGATTTGACGGCACCGTTGTCACAGGCATATCTATGAGCTACGGCGCTATTTCCTTTTAAGAGGTAGCGTTATGATTGGCGTAAAAATCGGCAAAGCACTTTCATACGCTACTGTCGTACTGCTTCTCGTTGCCATGTGCGGCTTGATTGCCTATTTCACCAGCGGTTTCACAAGTGACTTCAAAACCTTTTATATAGAGAAAGATGGACAGATATATTTATGCGACGTCTTTGACTTACTTCTTTCGCCCAATGAAGAAAATCGTTTTGACGTCAAATATACTTTTGGCGCACTTAATGATGAAGTTGGAGGCTATACCGTAAAAATTGTGCCTAATATTAGCAACAGCAATGACTTTGATTTTACCGTCGACGGCGAGGTTTATAGTTTCGGCGCAGAAAGCGACCTGACTGGAGGATTTGATTTAGCATTGTATGACAACTACTTCACGATAAACGGCGACTTCACCATGCGAAGTATATTGGAAAGACTTTACCCCGAAAAGGAAATTGATTTTAATACCGAAGATGTGAACTGGGAGGTAGATAACTTCATACTGCAAGTATATTCGTACAATGGCAAAGCGCTGATCTCAATAGGCTTCCATAACCATTGTCCCGTTAGCGGGATTGAGCTCGATATTTCGGCAATTGAATTTTAAGGAGGTGCGGCATGCAATTTTTATTTAAAAACAAAATACTGATATGCGTGCTGGCGTTTGTAACGGTATTCTGCACCGTATTTATTTCGGTGCAGGATTCCGCCGTTGCGTATGCCGTCGATAACTCAACAAGTTTCGAAAGCACTAATGTCCTTGAGGATTTAATAAATTCAAATGCCGGCGGCGCTGCTTTCGATCTAAGGGACTTTCCATTCAACGAAAACGGGAGCATACAAATAATTAACTTCGTTGAATACTGCTTCTCGTACAAAAAGAACATGCAAAGCAATTACGGACTTTATGTGTATATTTACAACCCTAAAGGCATTAATATTTCAATTGATTCACAGCAAAACAAGGTGCAGATGGCGGTATCATATGGCTCCAATGGAATGCCTGACCGATACGAAAAATTTAATTTACTATTCTGCAATAAGGTTGAAGAAGGTGCATATAAGAACCTTTTTTACAAGTTTAAAGTAGTTGATCGCAAGCTGTCTGATGACACCAAATTCATTAATCGCGTAAACTCCAACGAAAGGAGATACGATATTTCGGGTATAGAACTATTAACG
>SACC01000522.1 GCA_009928745.1 Clostridia bacterium | reverse complement strand
GCAGTATCGTTGCTTAGCTGTAAGGCATTGAATTTGTCCCTAATTGAATAGTAATAATATTTTCTTCCGTTATCGTTCATCGGAAGAAAAATCGCCTGTATCTCCGATAGCTTAACGATCAATGCGCCAACGCAGGTTTTTATTACGTTATATGCGTTGATAAGCTCGGCATTTATGTCGCAAATATATAATTCTTTGAAATAATATTTTGAAAGTATGCTAAAGAATAAAGCGCCGCCGCCGACCATCGGCTCCGCATATTTCGTTAAAATTCTTTCACCGTCTGCCGGCAGCATTTTTTCGAGTTCTCCGATGAGTTGACTTTTGCCGCCAACCCATTTGACAAAAGGTTTTACTTCTCGTATCTTTTCATTATCATATCTCGCCGTTCGTTTATCGGTAGGTTTTTCGGCATTGCTCGGTATTATCCACATATTGCCGACCATCATTGCCCCGGCAATTCTGTTTTCACTGCATAATATCGAGACGCGCCGATGTGAGACATTCCACTTTTTTGCCGCTTCTTTTGCCGAAATAAAACTTAACATAGAGCCACCTCGAACCAATCTTGCTGTAATATATATATTGTATTCCAAATCGCGAACAATAGCAAGACATATTTTTATCAAAAATAATAAACACACTACGGGCTGACGACCTGGGCGATATCCTAAAGAGGGTTCGAATCCCTGAAACATAAATTGAAAAAGACACGCATAATTAAAGTGAATACCGAACAAAGCTATTAAAATCTCAAAAGAATTTCAAAGATGTCAGCTTCCGAGAAATAGTTTTTTTTCGTTAGATTGCTTCAACTCAAGCGAGATAGTATTATTACATTGAAGCGAGGAGTTGGAGTGAGATAGCGGAAAATAACATTTCGCAGGAAGGTAAACAGAAAAGCCGTTCGACAACTCGAACGGCTTTACGAATTGGTGCGCCTTCAGGGCGCGACGCGTTAAGCCGATAGCACGGTGTGCTGTCGGTAGCCAAAGCGGGGAGGAAAGCTGGTCAAAGACGAGGAGGAACCGACACGTTATGGAGGTGCCGACGGGCTGACGACCTGGGCGAATGTCCATAATGGGGTTTGAATCCCTTAACTTGAGAATGAAAAAAGACACGCGTTTTGCGTGTCTTTTAAATGGTGCGCCTTCAGGGATTCGAACCCGGGACCCATTGATTAAGAGTCAATTGCTCTACCAGCTGAGCTAAAGGCGCATATTCTTTCCACAAGCTAACCGTAATTCTATTGCGGTTAGCTTGTGGAGCGGGAGACGGGATTCGGACCCGCGACATTCG
>SACC01000521.1 GCA_009928745.1 Clostridia bacterium | reverse complement strand
GCAATAATATATGGCTGTGGATATCGTCTTTTCAAACGCTGTGCTCTTTTTTACCATTACGAACTTCGCCAATAAGTATCCTAATATAAGCCCAATAACGACGCCTATCCACCCAAAGTTAATATATGCTTCCGCAGGCATTGAGAAACCCGGTCCCCAAGTCAGACCCAATCCGTTTTTTAACCATCTCGATAAGGAATACCGTCCTAGACTATACGAACCAAAGATATTCAATATATTGGGAATAAACGTTGTCATCCCAAATAAGTATGTTGTGCCAAGCTTAAAACCCTCCCTTCCTATCAGTCGCATAGTAAGCGGAAGACAGCAGCTAGAAAATCCCATAATGCCAATTGATTCCAGCGCAGCTTGCAAGCCGCCGTCAAACGACGTAAACGCGCTAACTAAACTATCTATAGTAATGATTCCGGACCCTCTCACTTGTTGTATTAACGAAACGATAACAAGGAGAATGTATGCTACCGGTACAATCAGTATAGCCCGTTTCTTCCTTTTGTTATGCTTATCCGCGTTGGTGGCGAAGATAACACAGATGAGTATAGAAATAGGGAACGTTCTTTCTCCAACAGAAAAATAGCAAAGAACAAGAGCGAAAAGAGCAAAACAGACTAGCCTTGATTCGCTTTTCTTATTTGTCGCGTGCAGTATGCCAAATAGCGATATTTGCCAGCCGAACAATGCATATCTGCAAAACATTGTTAACAAAGAATTCGAGAATTCACCGTCGAAGGAGGCCTGATACCCCAGCGTAGATGCGAGCGATAAAAACTTCACCATATAATACATCGCAGGTGCAAATAATATGATTGATGTTGTTCGAGCCGTCCGAAGCATAACAGGATCATGGGCCTTTTGTTCAGAAATTATCGCTTTGGCATTCCGTGCCAAACACCATGTAGCTCCGATGCTGATAAACGATAAGAGAATGTTAGTATAGATAACACTATTCGCCAGCTCATATACAGTCATCAGTTTGAAAATTGAACTCGTGGAAACTTGCGCCTTATATCCATATACATACAAAATGTTTTGTGATTCGAGAAATATATAGTAAATAAGATACCATACTGACAGCTCATTAAAACGTTTTCCGGCCATTTTCCCGCTGGAATAACATATAACCAGAACGTTAATTAGTCCGAGTATTGATGCTGTATTGTGAATGCGCTCTGCATTACTCTCTTGTAAACTGATTGCAAGTATAGCAAACGTAATTATTGAGAGTATTGAAAAAAAAATTTGTACGATTCTAATTTCCTTGACTCGATTCATAGTGATT
>SACC01000065.1 GCA_009928745.1 Clostridia bacterium | reverse complement strand
CGGATAAAGAATCTGATCTAATCTGCCGAAAGATACGGCATTTTCGTAAGCCTCGTTACATATTGCTATCTGGATAAATATAATCGCCTGCAACGCCTCATAATATGTTTTTGCGGGGTTCCTCGGCACATTAGCGCATATTGCGGCTAGTTTTAGCAGCTCGGCTTTCCGTGAGGCGTCTTGCTCTGTCTCCGCCATTTCCTTTAGCTTTGCCGCATATCTGTCCGCCCAGTCGGCAAGCGCCTCCAGGCAAATAATCGCGCCCTCATAGAAGGTCTGGTCGTTCTCGGGATGCTCGGCGGATTTACGCTTTATCTCTTCGATTAATCCAGTAGTGCCAAGTTCCAATATCCTATCGTAATTAGGGATAAAATGCGCAATAGCCGCCATATTGTTGTTGAATCCGGCTATCATCTCTGAAGAGCGCCCCAGCATTGCGATAAAGTCTTTCAGCTTTGAGTTAACCCTTCCCAAAAGACTCTTTTTCATCCAAAACGGAAAGATTCGAGTATAAAAATGCCATCTTTCCTTTGCGGAGCATTGGAAGGCAACGGGTTTTTGACGGTTAAGTTTATATAGGAAGGATATATCCAGCACGCCGTATTGCTCCTCCCAGACCTGACCTGCGCAGCGCTTAGAGGTAAAATTGCCTACCAGCAATTCTTGCGGATAAACCGCTACAGTTTTGTTTTCCAGCACATATTTTAATCTCTTGGCGCGGTGTATATGCGTAGGCTCCTTGAATCCATTTTTTCTGTAGAATTGGGTCTTTAACTTGCCTACCTCAATACAGAGCGCGCGTCCGGCTTTCCTTATATCTTGCTGAATGTTAATTACCCTATCGGTGAACTGGGTAGTGTTTTTTACGGTATTATCAGTAGTATTATAGGCGTTGATGCCGTATTTCTTAAAAGTTTCCAGTCCGAATTTGAGCGAAATAAGACTCTGATCAGGCGTAATATTCAATATCTCAATGTCAAGATTAAGCCGTTTCGCCTTATCCTCGTACATATTGTGATATTTTAACAATTCGATTGAATCGTATCCAAGCAGTTTCAGTAAGGTTGCCGCTGATGCGATATATTTTTCATTGTCATTATAAGACGGTACCATAACCATTCTAAAACGAATATTTGCTTTAAGCTCAACAAGCGCCTTGAGATTGCTATGTATAAGCGAGCTATCCTGTTTTGTAAGTTTTTTGTGCAACTCATCGTCGCCAACTACCTTCAAATCAACAAAAAACAAATCCACGAACGGCGCAAGCGCTTCAACTGTTGTCCAAGGCGCGTGCAATGTTGTCTCAACGGTAACTTTAATATTTTCCTTTTTGAGCGCCTTTACAAGCTCCAAGAGCAAGGCGGGATTTTGTAACAGCGGTTCGCCGCCGCTTAACGTGACTCCTCCGCATGTTGTATCGTAATATGCTTTGTCCCTTGTTACAATATCAAGGATTTCTGCAATAGAATATTCGGATTGCACGGCGGCATTGTCGAACTCCAATCCCTCAGGATTTTGACACCACGCACACCTTAAACCACAGCCCTGAAAAAATATCGTTGTGCGTATACCGGGTCCATCATATACGCAGGTGCGTTGAATTTTGAAGACCTTCATTTTCTTTGTCGCCTTAACGCTGTCTTTTGCGACACTTTTTGTGGTTTTAGGGGTTTCTGTCTGACTTGAATTCATACCAGTCTCCTTATAATATATAAATATATTAATTTTGCAAGTGTATTTATGATTACTTATGATAGCCCCGATGAAAATTTACGTCCGCGATATCTTTGGTCGCATACAAATTACTTGTATAATATAATACTATAAAATAGCGTATTTTGTCAATCTTAAAATTTTAACGGCTTTAAGTATAAGCTGTAGATTGAGAATCAAATTGTCGCTTTTTTCAATTTTACATTTTAATTTTAATAAATCTTGACTGATAAATCAAACAATGCTAACATAACAGTATGATAAAGAGAATTATTGTGATAAGCATTATTTTATTATTATTGTCAACAATTCTGCTGCAAGCGGTAGCATGTTCAAAAGATACTGACGCAACTGCCGAATTATTTACCAAATTTATTGCGCACAGAGGTTTGAGCTCGGAGCATTATGATAACAGCGAAGACGCTTTCCTTGCCGCTGCCGACAGTTCTTTTTTTTGGGGAATTGAGACCGATATCTGGCAGACTAAAGACGGTGTTTGGGTATGCGCGCATGACATTAACCCATTTGCAGATATTAATATAAAAATTACGGATTTGAACTTTGCGGAAGCAAGCATTATACCGCTAAAGCCAACTCAAGCTTTTGAGGGAGAATATTATTTATGCAGCTTTCAGCGCTATCTCGAAATATGCAGCGCATATAACAAAACTGCAGTAATTGAGTTAAAATTCAAATCGGATACCGCGCAGCTTATCGAATTGCTAGAGTTTACGCAAAATATAATTAGTTTAGATAATACTATGTTTATCAGTTTTCACTCTACCAACATCACAAAATTGTTATCTTTAAACAGCGCAGTTATTGCGCAAATACTTGTCAACGCCGAAGCTATGACTCCGTTGTATGTTGCTAATTCTTACAACATAGGCATATCTAAGGCGATAATTAATGATGATATTATAGCCTTATGTAAGGAAAAAGGTTTACTTATAAATGTATGGACGGTTAACGACAAGGAGGAAGCTGCGGCTTATGTTGTCAAAAAAGTTAATTTTATAACTACCGATTATATTTTTGATTTTACAGAATAGTTACTAAAAACCCCCATTATTGCTCGCTAAAGTTAATAATTGGGGGTTTATTTTGACTAATTTCTGCGCTCTATAATGTTTGTGAGGGTGGTAGCTCTATTGACAAATCACTTATAGGGTACGAGCAGCAAGGATGAATATAGCCGAATTTTATATCTGCGGCTCTTCTGCCCTCGATATCCTCTGGGATAAAGACTTCGCCGACAAGCAGCTTGCTGCGGCAATATCCGCACACTCCGCTACGGCACTTGGACGGAGCAGCTATTCCCGCTCGCTCAAGAGCGACAAGTACCGATTCGTCCGAGCTTGCGTCAACAACTTTTTCTCCGTCAAAACTCTTTACGGTAAGTTTGAATACCTTGCCGAAAGCGTCCTGCGGATAGCCTTGCGCCTTATCTATCATCTTAATTTCGCCAAAAAGCTCGCGTCTAACGAACTTCGGCGCTAGCTTCAATTTTTTAATTTCTTTGGACACAAAATCATACATTATCTGAGGTCCGCAGATAAATATCGAATAGGGCGCTTTGGGCGCATATTTTTTAATCAAATCTGCTGTAATAAAGCCCTCCTCATAGCATTCTTTCCTTTCCTCTGAAAGTACATTGACGACTTTAACTTTGCCCTTGCTAACTTTTTCAAGTTCTGCGAACTGCTTTTTGAACAAAATATCGCCTTCCTTGCACGAACCATACAGAATAATTAGATTAAAGTCCTCTGCGCCGTCTGCAACCGCTTTTGCAAGAGAGTAGAACGGCGTAACGCCGCTGCCGCCGCATATGCCGATTACGGTTTTTGCGTCGCGAATAGCTTCATAATAAAATGAGCCTTCGGGTGCGGAAGTCTCCAGTTCTTCGCCTTCCTTCCAGTTTTCCATCACATAAGCGCTGAAAAAGCCTTTGCTGCTATTCTTTACAGTAATTGTATAATATCCTTCTTGCGCTTCCTTAGGGGAGGAAGACAGCGAATAGGGTCTAGTCAACACCGATTCTCCGACCTTTGCTCTTACGCTGACGTATTGTCCGGCGCGAAAAGTAGCAGGTTTGCCGCCGTCCTTTTTCACTAGCTTAAATGTCTTTACATTAGGGGCTTCATCAATAACTTCTTTGATAACAAAAACTTGTTTTTTGGGATGAAGTTCGCCGGCTAATTTATTGACATTAGGTAGCGAGTTAAGCGTTGCAAGCGAGCCTGCCTCCAGTTTTTTTACTCTGTTGGGTACAAGATTTTTGAACGCTATCATATCTAATAAGCCTATAGGCTTAATCTTAACATTTAATTTGCCTGCCATATTATTTTCCCTCCTTAATATCTTTTACAGTCAGAAGCGCTACTGTCTCACCTGAGGCATACGAAGAACTGTATCCGTGCAAACGGAATGCAAAGCCTCCCGAAAATCTCAAGCCTTTTATCAAAACATCCTGCTCCATCATCATCATTCTCGGCAACAGCGAATCCCATGAATCAGGCTCGTAGCCATAGATTGAACCGTTATAGGCATTGCAGTAATTAGCGAATGTTACAGGGCTTGCCACCTCGAATTCCTCAATGCTGTCTTTAATCTTTATACCTGTTGACTTTTCAAAATCATCCACAATACGATAAGCGATTTTGTTTTTCTCTTTTACATAATTTTCCGCCGTTACATCATCCCATGCGTTCTCTGCAAAAAGCGTGGTAAAGCTCATTATTGAGGTGCCTTCCGGCGAGCAACCCGGATTAGCGACATTCAAGCATACGGTTGCCTGTATAATATCGTTGCCGCGGCGCTTCATCGAGTCGTATAATTTTTCGGTATCCGTGCTATGGTATATAAAATAGCTGTAATCCTTTAATCCCAATTCCTCTGCAGTCTTGTTAAGTCCGAGATACACGACATAACCGCCCGGTCCGACGCGTCTTGCGTTAGCGCTCTTAATAGCGATTGGCGGCACGGCGCAAGCAGGCTCAATCATAGATGAGTATACGGTATGCGCGGTAGCGTTAGAGATAATATGCGCGGTATTGATTCTTTCTCCCTTATCGGTTATAACGCCGATAACCTTGTTATCCTCAACTAATATTTTCTTTACTTTGGTGTTAAATAATATTTCGCCCTTAAACTCTCGGATTTTGGCTTCTAAGGCTGAAGATATCTCGTGCGAACGGTGCTTGGGTATGTATGCGCCGTGAATAAGGTATTTTAAGAGCATTGCCGCGAATACCGTAAAATTACATCTCGTAACGGGTATCCCGAGATAGCACCAGTACGCGTTAAGGATATCCTTAACCTTTTGCGGGATTTTCATAGCGTTCTCTACTTGTTCTATTGAATAGGGCGCCGTCCTAAGGAAGTTGGGGAACTGTTTCATCATAACTTTCTTGTCGGTTACGCCTTTGCTCGCGGCGATATATCCTATCGCATCAAGGATTTCTTGACACAACGCAATAAACTCCTCTGTCTTTGCGCGGCTGCCTGGCACGTAATATTCCATTTTGTCGATGTATTCTTTTATCCCGAAAGGCATTACAATATCCATCTCCTCGCCTTTGCCGGTAATAATCATACGGTAAGCGTCGGGAATAGGCAGCCATTCAACATCTAAACCCAGATTTTTAAAAAGATTACCCACGCCGCCAAGATTATCGCTCGGTCCGTGATCGCATAGCTCGTGGAGGGAAGGCTCGAATTCAAAACGTCCTCTGACAAAACTGGTGGCAAACCCGCCCGGCAGATTATGCTGCTCGATAAGCAGGGTTTTTAAGCCCGATTTTGCAGCAACTGCGGCGGCGGTCAGTCCTCCGTTACCCGCGCCGATTACCACAACGTCATAGTTTTTAATATTTTGTGACATATAGTTACCCCCTAAAAACATTATAAAAACAGCATAGCATATTTATATGGCTTTTTCAATACCTATATTAATATTACGCTATGCCGTATTCAAAATTATTAATAATTCTAATTGTTTTTTCTTTTAAGCGCTAATTTCAACGAATTTTGTTTCAAAAATATTCAGCTTAGTCAATCAATTAATTTATTGCCTAATTAATGTTTTTTACCTTTTCAAACAAATCCTTGTGCTCGCTGTCCTTTCTGTAGAATACCGCAGGACTGCCTAATGGAGCATCTACTATTTGCTCTCCTGACTGATAGCTTTTACCGCTAAACATATGCACCCATTCGCCTTGAGGAAGAAATAGCTTTTTTCTGTCTGCGCCCGCTAATAAAACTGGAGCGACGAAAATATCGCTACCCAGCATATATACGTAATCGCTTTTATATTCCGCCATATCGTTAAACTCGTAGAACGGCGCGCGCATTACCGGCAAGCCGTCTGCCGTCTCTTTCATGCAATGCAGCAGATATGGCTTAATCAGCTTATGCACGTTTGTAAGTTTTACCGAGTACTTTATTACTTTCTCATCATCGTACTGCGCGTTATTCTCCGGTCTTACCGTCTCATGAGTACGCATCAGGAGGGAAAAAGTGTTCATTTCCATCCATCTTACGAATAATTCCGCATCTCTTCTTAGCGAACCGAAGCTAATATAACCCCCAACGTCGCTATGCGTCGCGCAAAGACCGGAAAAGCCAAGATTAATGCTTGCCGGTATTACGCAAGGCATACCGTAATCATAAGAATAATCGGTATGCTGATCGCCGTTCCACATAATAGTGGTATATTTTTGCGCCGCATTATAGCCTGAGCGCGTGAAGAAAAATACGTCCTTCTCCCTGCCGCTATCATTTACTGCTTCTCTATTTATCCGTGCCCAAATAACCGGCCATTCGTTATGCAGAATTTTTGCGTCCTCACTTGAATACAGCACGCTGTCAACGGGCAAATATTCTCCAAAATCCGCCATATATCCATCAATACCCAGCTCCAGCATATTTTTAATAATTATGGTTTCTTTTAGATATTTCACCATATCGGGATGAGTCAAATCCATCATTCCGGCATCAAAAGTAGTGCTTTTTATATGGTAAATTTCACCCGCGCTGTTCTTAATTAAATATCCCTTTTCCTTGCAATAATTATACATTTCGCCGTCTTTTATAAGGTAAGGATTGATATAAGCCAAAAAGTGTATCCCTTGCGCTTTCAGCTCTGCAATC
>SACC01000520.1 GCA_009928745.1 Clostridia bacterium | reverse complement strand
AAAACCACGCTTTTTGCCGTCGCCCCTTGAGGCTGAAAGCCCGAAAAAGGGTGAATTTCAAGATAAATATCTTGAAAGAGGGGAAACTCGGCAAGAGCCCTCTTGCACGTGTCCCCTTCCGGAGTGGGCAAAAATACACTTTTTGTCCACTCCGAGACTATTCCTCGAACTTGTAACCCAATCCGCGCAAAGTGATGATATGCTCGCGGTAGCTGCCGAGATTGCTTCTTAGCATTTTGATATGCGTGTCGACGGTGCGGTCTTCCCCGAAAAAATCATATCCCCACACGTCCGCCAACAGCTTTTCGCGGCTCATTGCGATCCCCTTGTTCCTTACGAGATAGAACAGCAGCTCGTATTCCTTAGGCGTAAGATCGGCTTTTTTGCCGTCTACCGTCACAGTGCGGCCGGCTATGTCGATCTCAAGCCCGCCGAGTATGAGTTTTTCGTGTGCGGTTTTCGCGGGGGTCTTGCGCTTTAGTATCGCCGCGACGCGCGCCAAAATCTCTTTCGGCGAAAAAGGCTTGGTGACATAATCGTCCACACCGAGCTCGAAGCCGAACAATTTATCGTACTCCTCGCCGCGTGCCGAAAGCATTATTGTCGGAATATCCTTTGTTTTTTTGATCTCCTTAACGGCGCTGAAGCCGTCTAAGCCGGGCATCATTATATCCATAATAATCAAATTGATATCGGTAGTTTTCATAACCTTTATCGCTTCGAACCCGTCCGATGCCTCGAACACCTCGTATCCGTTGAATTCCGCGTATTCTTTAAGCACGTTGCGAATCTCTTTTTCGTCGTCGACAATCAAAATTTTATTCATAAAAACCCTCAGCTTAATTATATTAGAATAAGTTGGCGGTGTCAATGCCGCGGCGGGCGGCAAAGGTCTATTTCACCAATTTATCACCGTATGCGGGTCAATCCGTGCTTTTTGACGTCTTTTTACTCAATTTTTATTGTAGCGATAGGAAATTTGAATTATAACAAAGACGCTATCGCGTTTCATATTATAATTTTTCGTAAGATTTACATTGCTTTAGACAGGTAAAGAAAATTATTCCGTGATATAACGAGATAATTAGGAGAAGACGGCTGATTAATAATTGACGGAGCTTCGCGCTGGAATAAATAGCGTTGCAAATTATTATTCGGAGGTGGTATAATTACAATATGAAAAAATTGCCCGACGTACGCGGAATACGCTTCCAGACCTGGCTGCAGTATATGCTTTTTTCACTGTTCATAATCGTTTTTTTATGGATAACGCAGGTACTTTTTTTGCAGCTGTTCTATCC
>SACC01000064.1 GCA_009928745.1 Clostridia bacterium | reverse complement strand
CCGACAAACGCCGCTACGCCGCCCACCATATGTACGGCAGTTGAGCCTGCAAAATCATGGAAGCCAAGATTAGCGAGCCAGCCGCCGCCCCATATCCAGTGACCTGACACGGGATATATTACCGCGCTGATTAATATACTATATATACAATATGAGGAAAACTTTGTTCTTTCCGCCATAGCTCCCGATACGATAGTTGCGGCAGTAGCGCAGAAAACTGTCTGGAATATTACGAATGCCGAAGTGGGTATCGTAGAGGAATAATCGCCTTGTATAAAGAAATCAAATCCTCCGATAAATGCGCCGGTGCCGGCAAACATTAGCCCGAAGCCTACCAACCAGAAAACAATCGAACCAAGGGAAAAATCCATAAGATTCTTCATTATGATGTTACCGGCGTTCTTGGCTCTCGTGAAGCCTGTCTCTACCATTGCAAAGCCTGCTTGCATAAAGAATACGAGCGCGCTTGCCAATAGTACCCAAATTGTGTCAACTGATGAAAACATTTTTTTGCCCTCCTAAAAAAAATCGGCGTGTAAGTATCAAAAAGATACTGTACACGCCGTTGTGTTTTGTTAATGTATTAAGTTATTTTACGCTATAGAGAATATCCGCATAAGTGGGGAGATCCCAGTGCTTTTTGCTGACTATCAATTCCAGCTCGTCAATGGTAAGTCTTAACTCGCACATCGCGGTGAAAACCTTTTCACGATACGATTTTGCAGAGGTAAGAGTATCTTTTATCATTTTGACAGTCGAAGTTTGTTCTTCAAGATAGCCAAGCCTGTTTATCAGGCACTCGGATAGTCTCGCAATGCGCTGCAGCATTGTCTCTTCAAGCACGCAGGACAGATTCAAATTTAAGGAATTTTTGCGTGATATCACGGAAGATAATTCCTCCTGATATGCGATAACTGCAGGGATAATGCTCTTATTGACCATATCAATTAAGGTTAGCGCTTCAATATTAATGGTCTTGCTGTAATTTTCAAGGAATATATCGTATCTTGAATGCAGCTCTTGCTTTGATAATACTTTGTGCTTAACGAAAAGGTCCACATTCTTTTTTGCAATTAGCGCGGGGAGCGATTCGGGAGTGGTCTTAAGATTAAGCAAACCGCGTCTTTCAGCTTCCTTGACCCATTCTTCGTCATATCCGTTACCGTTGAATATAATACGCTTGTGCTTTTTGATGGTATTGAGTACCAGTTCATTCAAATCTTCTTTAAAATTCGTGCTCTTTTCAAGTACTTCTGCGAATTGGGATAATACTTCAGCAACTACGGTGTTGAGCGCAACGTTAGTGTCAGCTATCGAGAAAGAAGAACCGAGCATACGGAATTCGAACTTGTTCCCCGTGAACGCAAAGGGACTTGTACGGTTGCGGTCTGTGGTGTCTTTAGGGAAATGTGGCAACACATTGACGCCGATTTCCATTTGCTTTTTCTCTTTGCCAACATACAACTTGCCTTGTTCGAGCGCTTCAAGTATATCGGTGAGCTCCTCTCCTAAGAATATTGATACAATTGCAGGAGGCGCTTCGTTCGCGCCAAGACGGTGGTCGTTGGCGGCGCTTGCGACTGAAACTCTCAACAAATCCTGATAATCGTCAACGGCTTTGATAACCGCGCAGAGGAAAAGTAAGAATTGAGCATTTTCGAACGGGGTGACACCCGGTTCTAAGAGGTTAACGCCGTTGTCTGTCGATATTGACCAGTTATTGTGTTTGCCGCTGCCGTTGACTCCCGCAAAAGGTTTTTCGTGCAATAAGCATACTAAACCGTGCTTTGTAGCAACGCTCTTCATAAGCTCCATTGTCAACTGGTTGTGGTCTGTCGCAACGTTTGTCTGACTGTATATCGGCGCTAATTCGTGCTGCGCCGGCGCTACTTCGTTGTGTCTGGTCTTAGCAAGAACACCGAGTTTCCAAAGCTCCTCGTCTAAGTCTTTCATATATGAGGAAACTCTCTGTTTCAAGCTGCCGAAATAATGATCCTCAAGCTCCTGACCTTTGGAGGGACGCGCTCCAAAAAGCGTTCTTCCCGTGAACATAAGGTCGGGGCGTTTAAGGTATACTTCTCTGTCGATAAGGAAATATTCCTGTTCAGGACCCACTTCGGAGGTTACCCTTTTTGCTTCGGTATTTCCGAATAGTCTCAATATCTTCAACGCCTGCCTGTCAATAGCCTCCATGGAACGGAGAAGAGGAGTCTTTTTGTCGAGAGCTTCACCGCCGTAAGAGCAGAAAGCTGTCGGTATGCATAAAGAATCGTCTTTGATAAAAGCGTACGAAGTGGGATCCCATGTGGTGTAGCCTCTCGCCTCAAAAGTGGCGCGTAAGCCGCCGTTGGGGAAACTGGACGCGTCAGGCTCGCCTTTTACAAGCGCTTTACCCGAGAACTCCATTATTACTCCGCCGTTAGAATCGGTATTGATAAAACTGTCGTGTTTTTCAGCGGTAATACCCGTCATTGGCTGGAACCAATGCGTAAAGTGCGTAACACCTTTCTCAATCGCCCAGTCTTTCATTGAGTTAGCAACAACATTGGCAACATCAAGTTCGAGATGTTTGCCCATGTCAATACTTTTCTTCAACGCCTTGTAGGTGTCTTTTGGAAGACGCGCTTTCATTGCTTCGTCGTTGAATACCATACTTCCGAATAAAATTGGCAAATCTTTCATATTTTTCTCCTTTATTCAGTCTATTTACAGACAACCGAATAGTTTACAATACTTTAACATGTTTTTTGAGCTAGTGGCAATTAATTCCATGCTAATAAGAAATAAGCGCCGTGAACATATAGTCCACAGCGCCTTTGCTGTTTTATAATGCAACTATATCACCGACGGAGGAGGGCTGTCAACGGTTTTTTTATAGTTTTTTAAAATTTTTTAGTGTTTTCCGCTCCTGCCTGTATAAGGAAAACTTATAACCTTCTATAAGAAAAAACCCCAATAGTTATTATATTATTAAGCCAAAATAATTGACAAAACGCGTGGGTGCAGTTAAAATTAAATAGAACAAAGGCGTTCATCAGATAGTGAAGTTAGGATATAAAAAAACGGGATTTGCCCGTTTAGTATACTATCCCCAATTCACAATGTGATGAGCGCCTTTTGCTAATACGGAGGTACACAATGATGAGAGAAGGACAATTCCGCAATCTGTCCGGCTGCGCTATATCCGGCATATTCTCAAAGGACGGAAGCCGCTTTTGCGGGGATAAAATAGTACAGTCAATAGGCGTTATGCACGACCGTTCCAACGGACTCGGCGGCGGCTTTGCCGCGTACGGTATTTATCCCGAGTATAAAGATTTTTATGCTTTGCATATATTTTACGATAGCAGAACTGCAAAAGAGGAGTGCGAGACCTTCCTCGAAGAGCATTTTGATATTATCAATCTTTCCAAGATTCCGACACGAAAGATTAAAGAGATTACCGATGAACCGCTAATTTGGCGGTACTTTGTCATTCCGCTTCCCACAAGACTTGCAGAAAGCCAGCTAGACGAGCGCGAATTCGTGGTAAGATGCGTATTCAGCGTCAATACAACAATCAAAGGCAGCTATATATTCTCCAGCGGCAAAAATATGGGAGTTTTTAAGGCTGTCGGCTTTCCGGAGGATGTGGGACGCTTTTACCGTCTGGATGAATATGAAGGCTATTCGTTTACCGCGCACGGAAGATATCCGACTAATACGCCCGGTTGGTGGGGCGGCGCGCATCCTTTTGCGCTGCTTGACTATTCGGTAGTGCATAACGGCGAAATCTCCTCATATGACGCCAACAGGCGAAGTATCGAGATGTATGGGTATAAATGTTCCCTGCAGACTGACACTGAGGTTATAACCTATATTATAGATTATCTTAACAGAAAAAAAGGTCTGACCATGAAAGAGATTTGCTCGGTTATTGCAGCGCCTTTCTGGAAAACAATCGAGAGACGCCCTAAAGAGGAGAGAGAGACTTTAGAGTATCTGCGCAATACATTCGCTTCGCAGCTGATAACCGGACCGTTCTCCATCCTTGTCGGATTCGATGGAGGTATGATGGTGTTGAACGACAGACTCAAGCTGCGCAGTATGGTAATTGGCGAAAAGGGCAATTTGTTTTATGCGGCGAGCGAAGAATCAGCGATAAGAATACTAGAGCCCAGTCCAGATAAAGTATGGGCGCCGAAGGGCGGCGAGGGCGTTATAGTGAAACTTGACGGAGGTGAGAACAATGGCTATTAATTATATTCACCCCGATTACGAAATAGTAAGAGATTACGACAGATGTATTACTTGCAGGGTATGCGAAAGACAGTGCGCCAACGGCGCGCATGAATATCTTGCCGATAATGATAAAATGGTATGCGACGATGCAAAATGTGTCAACTGTCACCGTTGCGTGTCGCTATGTCCGACAAGGGCTTTGAAGATAGTCAAGAGTGAGCATACCTTCAAGGAAAACGCGAACTGGTCAGGTAAAGCGATTAAAGAAGTATACAAACAGGCGACAAGCGGCGGCGTGTTGTTGTCTTCAATGGGCAATCCGGAAAGCTATCCGGTGTATTTTGACAAAATGTTAGTCAACGCATCTCAGGTCACCAATCCTTCTATCGACCCGCTGCGCGAGCCTATGGAAACTAAGGTTTTCTTGGGTTCAAAGCCGCAGAATATAGAAAGAAACGCCGCGGGTAAAATTATCAACAATCTTACTCCGCAGCTAATACTTTCTATGCCGATAATGTTCTCGGCAATGAGTTACGGCTCGATAAGCTACAACGCGCACGAAAGTCTTGCAAGAGCCGCGCAAGAACTGGGCATTTATTATAATACTGGAGAGGGCGGCTTGCACGAGGATTTTTACAAATACGGCAAGAATACCATCGTTCAGGTAGCGTCGGGCAGATTCGGAGTGCATAAGGATTACTTAAACAGCGCGGCGGCTATCGAAATCAAGATGGGACAGGGAGCAAAACCCGGAATCGGCGGACATCTTCCCGGTACCAAAATACTCGGCGAGATATCTAAAACGCGTATGATACCAGAGGGAACGGACGCAATATCTCCCGCGCCGCATCACGATATATATTCTATTGAGGATTTGCGACAGCTGGTATTCTCCTTAAAAGAAGCGACGGCGTACAAAAAGCCCGTTATCGTCAAAATCGCTGCGGTGCATAATGTATCCGCAATAGCGAGCGGTATCGCAAGAAGCGGCGCGGATATTATCGCAATAGACGGGTTCCGCGGCGGTACGGGCGCGGCTCCGACAAGGATTAGAGACAATGTCGGTATACCTATTGAGCTTGCGTTGGCGAGCGTAGACAAGAGACTCCGCGATGAGGGCATAAGAGACAGCGTATCCATACTTTGCGCAGGCAGCATAAGAAGCAGCGCGGATGTAGTCAAGGCAATCGCCTTGGGCGCGGATGCGGTATATATCGGCACTTCGGCGTTGCTTGCTCTCGGGTGTCATCTTTGCAGAAGCTGTCATACGGGAAGATGCAACTGGGGTATTGCGACACAAAATCCCGAATTAACAAAACGGCTTAACCCTAATATCGGATACAAACGCCTTGTGAATTTGCTCACCGCGTGGGAACACGAAATTAAAGAGATGATGGGCGGTATGGGTATTAACTCGATAGAGAGTCTAAAAGGCAACAGGCTGATGTTAAGAGGCGTGGGGATGAACGAAAAAGAGCTGGAGATACTCGGCATTAAACACGCGGGCGAATAAGCGAGCTTAGCGGCAAAATAAGAGGTGTAATTTGAAAAGAGTATATGTGAATGAACAGTGGTGTCTGGGATGCCACCTTTGCGAATATTACTGCGCGTTTGCGGGGACCAACCAAAAAGATATTGCCCGCGCGCTCAAAAATATAAAAATTAATCCAAAAATTAAGATTGAGCAGCACGGAGATATAACTTTCGCGGTTTCCTGCCGTCATTGTGAAGAACCTTTGTGCGTTAAGGGCTGTATTAGTGGCGCTCTCAGTATAAAAGATGGTATAATATCAATTGACAAAGAAAGATGTATCGGATGTTATACCTGTATACTCAGCTGTCCTTACGGCGCGATATCCCAAAGCGGCGACGGCGCGATACAAAAATGCGAGCTTTGCACCAAAAACGGCGGTATTCCCCAATGTGTCAAGGGTTGCCCTAACGGAGCAATCGTATTTGAGGAGAGATGAAAGTGAGTAAGTATGTGATAATAGGTAATTCTACCGCAGCTGTCGGCGCGGTGGAGGCAATACGCAAAACAGACAAGGCTAACGAAATAGTAATTATAAGCGACGAGACTTATCATACATATTCGCGTCCTCTTATTTCCTATATGCTTTTAGGCAAAACAACAAGGGATAAGATGAAATACAGAGCGGACAGCTTTTATGAAGATAATAATTGCAGCTTGATTTTGAATAAAAAAGCGGTAAAAATAAACCCGCAATCAAAGACGGTAGTCCTTGACGACGGTAAAGAGTTGTCGTATGAAAAGCTGCTTGTTGCAACGGGTTCCTGCCCGTTTGTCCCTCCGATAATGGGACTCGATACCGTCAAAAATAAGTTCACCTTTATGTCGCTTAAGGATGCGCTTGCGCTTGAGGAAGTCCTCAACGATAAAGCAAAGGTATTGATAATAGGCGCGGGGCTTATCGGCTTGAAGTGCGCCGAAGGAATCAAAAACAGAGTTGGCGAAATTAATATCGTAGACCTTGCGCCCAAGGTGCTTTCAAGCATATTGGACGACGAAGCCGCGGCGCATATTAAAAAGCATCTCGAAGCTAACGGCTTGAACTTCTATCTGGCGGACAGCGTTAAGGAACTGAAAGAAAATACTGCGGAGTTAACCAGCGGAAAGAATATCGACTTTGACATATTGGTGCTTGCTGTCGG
>SACC01000063.1 GCA_009928745.1 Clostridia bacterium | reverse complement strand
TCTATATGTGTCTACTTTCAGATCGCTTTGATTAATCTCAACATCTACGTCTTCTACCTCCGGAAGCACCGCAACAGTTGCAGTTGAGGTATGAATTCTACCCTGTGATTCGGTGGTCGGCACTCTTTGCACTCTGTGAGCGCCGCTCTCGTATTTTAATTTTGAATACGCTCCCTTGCCGCGTATTAAAAAGACTACTTCCTTAACGCCGCCGAGGTCGTTGAAGTTCATATCTATTTCCTCAGTTTTCCATCTCATTCTTTCGGCAAAGCGCATATACATACGCAATAGCACCGTACCGAACAAGCCCGCTTCATCGCCGCCTGCTCCGGCTCTTATCTCCATAACAACATTGCTGTCGTCTTTGGGGTCTTTAGGTAATAGCGCTACCTTTAATTCATTAAACAGCTGTTCGGATTTTTCCTTCAATTCCTTTAGCTCTTCTTCGGCAAGCGCGTAAAATTCAGCGTCTTTTTCCTCAGCCAGCAACTGCTTGCACTCGTTCAAATCCTTCTGACATTTTAGATATTTTTCGTAGAGTTCCATTGTATCTGCAAGCGCCGAATGCTCTTTGACCGCCTTTTGCCATTTTGTCTGGTCGGAAAGAATCTCACTGTCGGCAATAAGCGCGGTAAGCTCAAGGAATTTCTTTTTTAATTGGGCAAGTTTATCTAACATATTACTCCCTGTTGACAACTTTGACTATACGGTCCAATCCGCTATAATCTTTATATGTTTCTGTTTTATATTCTGCGAATAATTGTTTTACATCTACGCTTTGTTTGCTGCCTATCTCCATAAGCAACACGCCGCCGCCGTTAAGATGCTTCTTGATATTATCGGCAAGTATCCTATAATAATCCAACCCGCTATTGCCGCCGAACAGAGCTAATCTCGGCTCTTTTTTAACATCTTCGGGTAACACTTCCATCTCTGACCTTGAAATATATGGAGGATTGCATATTATAATGTCGAACTTCTCCTCAATGCTTGCGAACATATCACTTCTGATAAAAATTATATCCACGCCGTTTGCCGTCGCATTCTCAGCCGCGACTTCTAACGCTTCCGCGCTGATATCTGACGCTGTCACCTTAATACCTTTTCCCTTGGCTATTGCAATCGCAATCGCGCCGCTTCCAGTGCAAATATCAAGTACCTTCGAATCCTCTTTGATATACTTTAGCGCCTCGCTAACAAGTAACTCCGTCTCCTGTCTTGGTATCAGCACGCGGCTGTCTACTTTTATTGTATTGCCATAGAAAGAAGTATTGCCCAAAACATATTGCAAAGGCGTACCGCCGGCAACCTTTTTTGAATACTCTATGGCTTTTTTATATTGTTGTTCGTTCACGAATTTTTGTTGCGCGAGTTCTGAACGTTGTACCCCTGTTATCTCTGACAATATCCAATCAGTCTTTGCTACTGTCTCTTCGACCCCCGCAAGATATGATTCAACTTCCGTCCTTAGTCTTGTATAGTCTTTCTTTATCTCAAAGGTGGAAGTCGGAGCGTCAGCATTACTGTCAAGCAGCTCAACCGCCTTAAAAGCCGCGATAGCAACTTCGAGCATATCGTCAGTAGGCTCCACTGTGGTGAGCTTTTGCACAAGCAAACCGGGCGCTTTAAAAATTTTGACGAACCAGTTATCATACTTTGCAAGAAATTTTAATAGTTCGTATGCCAAACCGGCGACAAGCGGCAACAGCGTCAGCCTTATCCCCACTCTGATAAGCACATTGACGGCTTTGGGCAGATTGGGGTTAGCGGTCCATCCTGTCAGCGAAAAAATGATAACCGAGACAAGCATAACGATAACGATAAAATTAGTACCGCATCTGTCGTGCTTGGTGCTCATAGTTTTGGCATTCTCTGGGGTCAGCTCCAATCCTTTTTCGTAACAGCTGATAGTTTTGTGCTCGGCACCGTGATACATAAAGACGCGCTTTATCTCTTTCATCAGTCGGACAAGCAAAAGATACAGCATAAATATTGCTATTCTTACCACTCCCTCAATCAAATTAAATACAATAGGGTGAAGTTTTACGCCTAATAACTCAAGTCCTGATACTATCAACTGGGGCAAAACAAAAAACAAACCTATTGATAAAGCAAGCCCTAAAGGAAGAGCTATCCATATAGCGATTGTCATAATATCGATATGCAATGTTTTCGCCAGCCATTTTTCGAACTTGCCCGGCGCCTCTTCTTCTAGCTGCTCTCCGAATACCTCTGCCGAACGCATTAATATCTTCATGCCGAGATACATCATTGAAAGGAAGTTAAGCACTCCCCGAATTATCGGTATTTTGCTCCACTTCTTGGGCGGGGAAATCCTCTCGCTTTCTATTACTATTTTGCCTTCAGGGGTGCGCACTGCGGTTGCATAGCTTGTTCTTCCCCGCATCATTACGCCTTCAAGCACAGCTTGACCGCCTATAGGACATACATTCTTTCTTGCCATTCTTAACCTCATTGCGCCGAAATTATCTTGGCGCATCAATAGTTATCTGCTATTAAACAACAGCAATTTTGAAAACAAAAAAGTGCGAAACTTCTTCGCACTATCTGTTGCTGATTGTTTAGCCGCGATTGTAACGCTTGTTGAACTTATCTATGCGACCGCCGGTTTCAACCAGCTTTTGTTTGCCGGTAAAGTAAGGATGGCATTTGTTGCATACGTCAACTCTCAAACTCTCGATATTCTTAGTAGTGCCTGTTAAGAAGGTCTCGCCGCACGCGCAGGTAACCTTTATTGTCTTATATTGCGGATGGGTATTGCTTTTCATTTTATCACCTCATATTATTTTTAGATAATGCTTTATTATTATACTTATAGCTGACAAAATAGTCAACAATTTTTAACAGTTATATTTATAATATTTACAATCTTCAATAATATTGTCCCGAACGCAACCGATTGTTTTTTTATTGCAAGTTATTGCGTAATATGATATAATGTCATCGCACAAGGTGGTAAAATATGAAAATTTGGAAAATAACTGCTCCCAATACCTTTGTTATGGAAGATATTCAGCTCTCTTCCAACGAGAATTCTGTCAAGGTTAAAATCACCAAAGCGGCGATTTCCAGTTCGGATTTGGCTATATTTTTAGGTAAGGCTGAGGTGAATTATCCCATCGTTCCCTGCCGAATTGCCGCAGGTTTAGTCAGTGAAGCTCCGGCTGGTAGCGGACTCAAAAAAGGCGAACGCGTGCTTTTAAGTCCTTACATTAGCCCCGAGGGCAAGAATACCAACGATATCAAGTATATGGGTATGCACTCTAACGGCTATTTAAGCAATTACGCAATAGTGCCGATAGAAAACGTTTTTCAGCTACCCGAAGGAATCAATGATGAGCAGGCGGTATTCGCGGAGTATATTGCAATGGGCAATAACGCAATTACCCAACTGGAGATAGAGAGTCAGGAGTACCTTGCAATAGTCGGCGCCAATCCTTTGGGCTTGATGCTAGGACAGCTTGCCAGCTATTATCATATAATACCTATAATTATCGATAAAAATGAGGATAAACTTGCGCTTGCCGGCAGCTTCGGTATCAGTTATTGCATTAATAGCGAAAAGCAGGACCCGCAACAAAAGGTGCTGGAGATAACAGGCGGCAAGATGGCGGACTGCACAATATTCGAGGGGCGCAGCGGTCAGCTGCCACAGCTGGCGTTCAATCTTACAGCGCAAGGCGGCAGAGTAGGTATAATCGGATACAACAATTCTATCAACAAACTTAACGCGGACATACGTACGATATTGTACAGACAATTAAAGGTAATAGGGATTAACAACGGCTATAAAGACTTTAGAGCGGCGATTAATCTGCTTGCCAATGAAGTAGTTACAATAGACGGCATCGTAAGCGGCACGGGAGAATTCGACACTGTTCCCGAGTTCTTCAAAAAAGCTGTTGAGGAAGGCGATAAGAATCTCAAACTATTAATTAACTGCTAAAGCAAATTTATCATATATACCTAAATAATATAGGATTACTTATTCAATGTATATACATTGAATAAGTAATCGCTAAATAATAAGCTGCCGACAATAATTGTCGACAGCTTGGCTCCGTAGTTTTCTGCGGAGTATTATTTTATCTTGGCATATCTTAATAGGTATAGCTAATCTTTGATTTCTATACCAATGCCTGCCTGCACATTGCCTTGTAAGGCAAGCGCCGTCATCTTTGTCTTTTTGCAACTTAGCACTGCCATCAGTCTCGTGCCTTCGCATAGCGAAATGTTTACACATTCCTTACCTGACGCGCAATCTCCTGGTTTTACACAGTCGCTAAAGCAAGGCGACAGTTCCATATAGGATTCGGGTATAAGCTGGAATTTGTCGTCACAGCAGCTATCATTCTTATACAATGCAAAGGTAAGCGTTACCGTGTTGCATCTGAAGAAGCTTTCTTTTTCTGCAATAAAGAAGGCAGTTAGTTTCTTGATTTTGCAATCATAAGGCAGCCTGAACGCCGTATAATAGGTACCGCACAAGTTGAGACAGCTATCGCCGAGTTCGGCAATTGAGTTGGTAGCGCCAAAACCTAGCGGAGTTATAAAGCCTTTTAGCGTAGCGCATGGCGATACCACGCAGACGGGTCCGCCGTTGCCTAAAGGTATAATTGACAACGATTCACTGCAGCCTGCAGGTCCCCTGTCGCCTTTTTCACCTTTTTCACCGCGGCAACCTTTCTCGCCCTTTTCGCCTTTTGGTCCGCAAGGACCGGGACAACCTCTATCGCCTTTCTCGCCGGGACAGCCCTTTTCGCCAGGACATCCTTTTTCACCTTTGGGTCCACAAGGACCGGGACAGCCTTTATCGCCTTTTTCACCGGGACAGCCTTTGTCACCTTTGGGTCCACAAGGACCAGGACAGCCTCTATCGCCTTTTGGTCCACAAGGACCCATACATCCCTTTTCACCTTTGGGACCGCATGGACCTACGGGTCCGGGAGGTCCTTGCTTGCAAATTTCGCAAGGTGAGCAGCAAGGATGGCAACAAGGCTTGCAAGAATTATCAAAACATCCGTCGTGACATTCGGTCATATTGTATTTACTTTCATTACACATAAATATCCTCCGTAAATATAATTTTGTCTATAGTACTAGCGGCAACAGCGCCTTCTTTGGCAGCACAATCCGCAAGGCCAACAATACAGACAGCGACCGCAACCCGATATTTGCCAAGCAAGATAGGGTCTGCAGCAGCAATTACAGCAATTACAGCAATTACAGCAGCATCTGCAACAAGTATTGTTAGTGTTTATACAACAATTAAACATAATAATTTCCTCCGTAAAAATTTACGTGAGAAGCATCTTTCGTGTTTTAACAAAAATTTATACTAAAATTCTCGCCTCACGGCAAGCGCAAAGTGCTTTCACGCTAATACATACTATGCTTGATAATTCTTTCTAGCTACATCAATAATCAAACTTCGAGAATATTTTTTTCAATATGCATAATTATACATTATTCGATGCATAAAAGGGCGATTTGTATAAATTTCTGTATAATTTACAATATTTTTATATTTTTTCTTGCAAAAACTTGTAAAAATGATTAAATCATAGTAGAATAACTTCATGCATTTTTGCATTATTAAATATTTGCGAGGTTAAAGTGTCGGAGATTAAAGACGGAAAAATACTTCAAATCAATAAAAAGGCGATAATCGTCGCGGTAGTGATAGTTTTGATTTTGGTAGTCGGCTCGTATGTGCTTACTTTCGCTTTGCCGAAGGGAGAATATCTAAGAGACGATTCAGGCTCAATTATTCAAGGTACCTACGCCGAGAATCCCGATCTTGACGGCATCAAATGGTGGCAGTTCGCGCTATCGCCAATAATGATTCTATCCCCTTCCGCTGAAGGTAGCAGCGTGGTGTACGCAATAATCGCCTTGCTTCTTGTTATCGGCGCAGTATTTACCGCGCTTGAAAAAAGCGGTATTCTCATTTATATGATTAACTCCATAGCCCATCGCTTCAAGGACAAAAAGTATTACATAATATTTATATTATCCTTTGCTTTTATGTTTTTGGGTAGCGCAGTAGGTATGTTCGAGGAGCTTATTCCTTTAGTGCCTATAGTCGTTATTCTGTGTTACGCGATGGGCTGGGACGCGCTGGTCGGTCTTGGCATATCAATACTTGCCGGCGCTTTGGGTTTTGCAGCCGGCGTCGTCAATCCTTTTTCTATAGGTATAGCGCAGCAAATCGGCGGTATTCCTATGTTTTCGGGAATTGGACTCCGTATTATCACTTTTGTACTGCTTTATGCGGCGCTTATTCTTTTTGTATATTCTTACGCTAAAAAAATCGATAAATGTCCCAAAAAATCAGTAGTGTATAAAGAAGATAAGCAACGCAAGCTTTGCTTTGATTTTACTTCCGAATTCCAATATGACCGCAAAAAAAGCCAAGCGCTTATATGGTTCGCCGCCTGGATGATTGTCATTGTAGTTTGCGCTATCGCTTCAATATTTTGGCATCCGCTTGCCAATTATATAATGTATATTACCGTTGTTATTTATGTCATTTCTGGCATAGGCGCCTGCATAATATGCGGAGTAAAAGGCAAAAAACTGATGAAAAATCTGCTAAAAGGCATGCTCACCCTTCTGCCTGCCGTTATCATGATAATGATTGCAGGCGGTGTGCGCTATATTATCTCCGAAGGCGATGTAATGGATACCATATTATACAAATTCGTAAGCATTATAGAAAATCAGCCCTCGATGATCGCAATACTTATGATTTATGTGGTTATTATAGTCTTCGAAATATTTATCCCCAGTTCTTCGGCAAAGGTCTTTCTTATTATGCCGCTAATTTTCGATATGTGTTCAATAATCAATGCAAAGAGCGGTCGTTGCAGTGAGAATTGTGCT
>SACC01000519.1 GCA_009928745.1 Clostridia bacterium | reverse complement strand
GTCAAGCGTATAGGCATCGCAATATGACATTGCAGAACGGATATAGGCTGCAAGGTTTTCTGAAAATATTGATACCTTGTCAGTGATCGTATTATAAACGATTTTTCCTTCAGGCGCGTAATGTCCGGTCTTGCCTAGTTTTTCCATGCCTTCCTTAGACGCCATGCCATAATACTCTTTATAATGATGATCATTATGTAATACGATTCTGCCGGCACTGTCGGCGCATGAATTGAGCATCGATCCAAGCATTACGTAATCGGCGCCGAGCGCCAGTGCCTTTATGATTTGACTCATCGTTTTGAATCCTCCGTCTGCGACAATCTTGGTTTCATGATCGTTCAATTTCTTGTTTAGTAATTTGTAATAATAGCAATCATTGATAAGCGACGCCATCGGATAATAAACGCCTAGATTGACCGCCGTAGTGCAAGCGTCGCCGCTTCCTACAGAAACCCTGATATAATCCGCACCGACTTCGGCGAGCAATTTGAACGTTTCTGGATTCGCGACATTGCCGGCCATTACGACTATGTTCTTTGTATTTTCGGATTGCTTGACGAGCTTTATCAAGTCTATAAGCTATTTCATGTTTCCGTTGGCATTATCGATAAGTACGTATCTTTTTTTGTCTGGATCCAGCTTGCCGTCTTGATAAAAAAAGCAATTCAAGAATTCACTCAATGAAAATGCTGTAAACCCAAATTCCGAATGCCTGATGCGATCATTAAGGTTTTTAATGTCTTTTACATGTCCTCTTGGAATTATCGGGTTTATATGCGCGTCCAAATACGTTTGCTCCGTATCGAAATCTACAACACAAGGCATCGGTGCTGTAAATATCGGTAGCCTGTCATTTATATACGGATTACATTTGAATCTTGAAGAAACGCGACTCATGCCGGCCGGTTGAATCGCAACGTCGTCCAGCGAATACAATATTCTATTTTCTTTAAGCATATAGGAAATTAAACTTCAACACTAAGCCTATTAAGCTCATCTACCCAATTAAGTACCCATTGCCGATTTTCCAATCCGGCGCTTTTAATTTTATCTATCGTAACTGTAACAGATTTCAATAGCGACGCACAGTATTCTTCGATTTCTTTTTCACTGAATGTTATTGAACCATGATTCATAATGTTTTGTTTTCTTCTTTATATATTTCAAAAACTATTGGTCGGGGCACTCAGATTCGAACTGAGACCATCAGTTTTAGAGACTATCGTGCTAACCTTTACACCATACCCCAAAAATTAATCTTTATTTCTTTATTATTATAGTAGTCCTAAATCATTTTTAAAAATGAT
>SACC01000518.1 GCA_009928745.1 Clostridia bacterium | reverse complement strand
GTAATGGAAGCGTATGAATATAAAAATATAGTCAATATAATACTTACCGGTTGTTTGCCGCAGAGATATATGGAAGAAATATCGGGCGATAACGGACTTACCGAAGTCAGCGCATTTGTCGGTAATCAGCATTATCACCGCATTAACGAGGTAATTGACCGTGTAAAGCTCGGCGAAAAGGTTATATTGAACAACACAAAAGACGGCGTGATTATCCCTAGCGTAGAGCGTGTATTGACAACGCCGCTGCATTACGGGTTCTTGAAGATTGCAGAGGGTTGTGATAATTGCTGTACTTATTGCGCAATACCTAAGATACGGGGGAGATATATTTCTGCTCCGCATAACCAACTATTAGAGGAAGTCCAAAAATTAATAGACAATTACGGCACGCGCGAATTGATACTTGTAGCGCAGGATGTAACGCGTTACGGCAGCGACAGAGGCGGTTATGAGCTGATGAAATTGCTTGACGGATTGGAAAAACTGGATCTATATAAAATCAGACTTATGTATTGCTATCCCGAGCTTGTCAGCCGCGAGCTTGTTGACCGAATAGCCGCGGGCGGTAAAATCGCAAGGTACATAGATATGCCGATGCAGCATATTGACGATGATATATTGAAAAAAATGAATAGAAAAAGCCGCGAGAAAGAACTGCGCTTTTTGCTGGAATATATAAAAAGCAAGGACATTAGCGTGCGTTCAACCTTCATTCTAGGATTTCCTACGGAAAGTGAAAGGCAATTTGAAGCATTATGTAATTTTATTGCCGAATACAAACTTGACAATGCCGGGTTCTTCGCTTATTCCAAAGAGGAAGGCACTGCAGCATACTCAATGAAAGGACAGATAAAGCAAGCGGAAAAGAAAAGGCGGCTAAGAACAATTAGCGCAATCCAGTCTGCAATTATGACTGAGCAGGCGGATAGGCAAATCGGCAATACTATTAAGATAACCTACGACGGGATTGATTATAATAAGCAGTGTTTTTTTGGTCATAGCGAATACAATCATCCCGAAATTGACAAAAAAGCGTATTTTACTGCGACTGCGCCGATAGAAATAGGCATGCAGTACGATATCAAAATCACAGGAAGAAGCAAATTAGATTTGAAAGGCTACGTGGAGGCAAAAGAATGAATTTACCTACTAAAATTACAGTTAGCAGAATACTGTTGATACCGGTTTTTTTAGTCTTGTTTTATGTGCCGTTTTGGGGTAATTACTTCTTTGCGGCATTAGTGTTCAGCTTGTGCGCCTGTACTGATTTTGTGGACGGCTACATTGCCCGCAAGCGAAATCAGATTACG
>SACC01000062.1 GCA_009928745.1 Clostridia bacterium | reverse complement strand
TCCCTACGGTAAGCTTCGTGCCGACGGGCGGCATTACCAAGGATAATATCAAAGAATATCTGTCTTTTGATAAAGTCATTGCCTGCGGCGGCAGTTGGATGGTGAAGGATTCGCTTATCCAAAACGGAGATTTTACAAAAATTACAGAGTTAGCAAGAGAAGCTAGGGAGGTTAGTCAATGAAAATAGTCACTTTCGGAGAGATAATGCTTCGGCTTGCGCCTCTTGATTATCTGAGATTTGCGCAAAGCGATTGTCTTGAAGCCACATACGGCGGCGGCGAGGCTAATGTTGCGGTAGCGCTTGCCAACTTAGGACTTGAAGCGGCTTTTGTTACGAAACTTCCTAATAACGATATTGCGCAGGGCGCAATCAACAGTCTTAGAAAATTCGGAGTGAATACGACTGGTATTTTGCGCGGCGGTGACAGGATAGGCATTTATTATCTTGAAAAGGGAGCGAGTCAGCGTCCCTCAAAAGTAACATACGATCGCGCTGGCTCTTCGATTGCAACTGCAAAGCGCGGGGAGTTTGACTTTGAAAAGTTATTTAAAGGAGCGGACTGGTTCCACTTTACGGGCATTACTCCGGCGCTCTCCGACGAGGTCGCCGCGATTACAGAGGACGCCTGCAATGCGGCGAAAAAGCTTGGAATAAAAATATCCTGTGATCTTAATTACCGCAATAAGCTATGGAGCAAAGCTAAGGCAAAAGAGGTTATGAGCGGCTTAATGCAGTATGTCGATGTGCTTATCGCTAACGAAGAGGATTCAAAAGATGTCTTTGGGATATCTGCTGAGGACACTGATTTGACTGGCGGACATTTATCTTATGACGGATACAAAAAGGTGGCTAAGCAATTAGTTGATACCTTCGGTGTCAAGTATGTTGCCATAACTTTACGTGGCTCAATATCGGCTAACGACAATAAGTGGGCGGCAATGTTATACGATACAAAGGAGTATTATTTTTCCAAAGAATATAATATACACATTGTTGACAGAGTCGGCGGCGGCGACAGCTTCGGCGCGGGGCTTATCTACGGTTTGCTTAATTATAGCGATAATCAAAAGATAATTGATTTTGCAACAGGCACATCCTGCTTGAAACATACTATACAGGGAGATTACAATCTTATTAGCGTAGACGAGGTATTAAAACTCGTCGGCGGAGACGGCAGCGGCAGAGTGCAGAGATAATTTATAAAAAATATTAACAACAATTGGAGGTAATTATGGATACTAGATACGCGGTGTCAAAGAAAGAATATTCCCGCATGAATACAGAGGAATTGAGAGAGAATTTTTTGATTAATAATTTATTCGAAGAGGATAAAATTAATCTTACATATTCACATATCGACAGAATAATAGTGGGTGGCGCATTACCGGTAACACGCGAGTTAACTCTTGAAGCAGGCAGCGAGCTTCACGCAAAGTACTTCTTGGAAAGACGTGAAATGGGGATTATATGTATTGCGGGAGAAGGCGCTGTCGTTTCGGACGGGATTAGTTATAAAATGAAAAAATACGATTGTCTGTATCTCGCAAGGGGCACCGAAAAAGTATCCTTTATATCTGAGTCGGCAGCTAATCCGGCATATTATTATATCAATTCCACACCGGCGCATGCTGCATACAAGACCACGCATATACCTCTTGAAAAGGCGATACAGGTAAAACTCGGCAGTGACGCAGAGTGCAACAAGCGCACTATTAATAAATACATTCTGCCCGGTAATGTCAGCAGCTGTCAACTTACGATGGGACTTACCATTCTTGAGGTGGGCAGTAACTGGAATACAATGCCTACACATACCCACGAAAGAAGAATGGAGGCTTATATGTATTTTGATATACCCGAAAACAATGTGGTATTCCATATGATGGGTAATCCAACCGAAACACGTCACTTGGTAGTGCAAAACAGGGAAGCGGTGATATCGCCCAGCTGGTCAATCCATAGCGGAGTAGGCACAAAAAACTATACGTTTATATGGGGAATGTGTGGAGAGAATCAAGAATTCGACGATATGCAGGGCGTGAAGGCTACCGATTTGCGTTAACACAAAGCCGCAATTATTGAAAAAAGGAGATTAATTATGATACTTGATAAATTCAGATTAGATGGAAAAGTTGCTATAGTGACCGGCAGTAATACCGGCTTGGGACAGGGCTTTTGCATAGCGTTCGCAGAGGCAGGCGCAAAGGTCGTCGGCGTCAGCCGCAGCCCCAGCGCAGAAACGGAGAAGATAATCGGTTCGGATAAGTTTATTAACGTTATTGCGGATTTGGGCTCGACCTCTTGCATACCTGAGATAATAAAGGCGACGCTTGCAAAATGGGGCAGAGTGGATATTCTAGTTAATAACGCGGGAATTATCAGGCGCGAGGACAGCTTGAAATTCGGCGAGCTAGACTGGGACGATGTTATGAATGTCAATCTTAAAACGTTGTTTTTCTTATCTCAGGCAGTAGCTAACGAATACGTAAAACAAAACTCGGGCGGTAAGATTATCAACGTCGCCAGTATGCTTTCCTTTCAAGGCGGCATAAGAGTACCGAGCTATACTTCAAGCAAAAGCGCTGTCAAGGGACTCACAATGACTCTTGCCAACGAATGGGCAAAATACCGTATAAACGTAAACGCAATTGCGCCGGGATATATGGAGACCAATAATACCGTGGCGCTCCGCGAGGATGCCGCTCGTAACAAGGCGATACTTGAGCGGATACCCGCAGGCAGGTGGGGCACGCCCGAGGATATCATGGGAGCAGGTATTTTCTTAGCGTCTGACGCAAGCGATTATGTCAACGGTTATACACTGGCAGTAGACGGCGGCTGGTTAGGAAGGTAAGTTATGAAAATAGGAGTACAATTATTTACGGTACGAAAACAAGCCAACAAAAACTTGTTTCTCACGCTAAAAGAGCTGTCCGAAATGGGTATCAAGTATGTTGAAGCGGCAAGGATACCCTTTGACGCTAATACGGCAGATACCTTTGTTAATGCGGAGGAAGCCTTCGGTACAAAGGTTGTTTCCACGCAGATTAAGATGTGCAAGCTGGAAGAGGAATATGATAAGATAGTTAGTTTCCACAAAAAAGTCGGGTGCTCTTCAGCTATTATTTCTGTGTTGCCTACTCAATACATAGTTGGTGAAGATCATATGCTCAACGTCTTTTGCCGCAAGGCAAGCGAGCTTGCAAAGCGTTACGCAGGAGACGGTATACAGCTCTCATATCACCATCACGATTTTGAATTCATTAAGAGCGGCAACATAACGCGGTACGATATTCTTACAGATAATTTAACAGGAGTAAAGCTGGTGCTTGATACATATTGGCTAACTAAGGCAGGTAAATCGGTGCCCAATGTAATAAAAAAATATTCGGGTCGCATTGAAGGTCTGCATCTTAGAGATTATGCCCTTGTGCGAAAGCTGATATCAAGAACACCCAAGGATTACGCAGTCGGAGAAGGCGTTATAGACTTCGCAGAAATTATCGAATGCGCTAAACTTAACGGCGTTAAGTACGGCGCTATTGAGCAGAACACAAAAAAACCTTTTGAAGAACTTCAAAAAAGTATAAGTAATTTAAAAAAGTTGGGTTATAAGGATATGTTCAATCGATAAATAATCTTATAAAGTATAATCAAATACAAAATCTAAACTAACCGAATATAAATACCTATTCATATTTTATGAATATCAAAATACAAAAATAAACAAGCAGGCGCAAAGTTATAAGGAGCGATTATGAGTATTGATAAGGCAAAAAAATTAGTAGAGCATTCAATAAAGGCAAGAAAAGCCAAAATGGGCTGGTCTTGGGGGCAAGGACTTTTAGGAAGCGCGATGTCAGAGCTTGACGATTATTTGGGCAGTGAAACAAGCGTCGAATTCCTTAAGGGCTTTTGCGATCACTATGTTGCGAATAGCCCGACGGTAGCGTCTTCTGATACCTCAGCGCCCGGTATGATTACATACGCAATGCAGAAAAAGACAGGCAGGGCGGATTATAAAAAGCTTACCGATACAGTGCTTGACTATATAAAGAACGAGCCTCGTCTTATTGAGGATGCGGTCAACCATTTGGGCAGCAGCGTTATAGGCAAATTTTATCCAAAATCCATATGGGTGGATAGCTTGATGATGTTCTCAGTTTTCCCTGCGCGCTACGCCATGGAGAACAACGACGCTAAACTCTTGGATATAGCGGCAAAACAGGTCAATATATTCGCAAAATATCTTATGGATAAGCAAGATAATCTGTGGTACCATAGCTATTGGACAAAAATGGCTACCCACTATCCTATATCCAAAATTTATTGGGCGAGAGGTAACGCCTGGGTCATCTCTGCGTTGCCGAAAATAATAGATTGTATAGGCGAACATCCCGATAAGAAAGAAATAATAATGATATTAAATAAAACGTCCGAAGCATTGCTGCAATACCAGAGAGCGGACGGAGCTTTTGACACCGTGCTTAACAGAGGCAAGACTTACCGCGAATTATCAGCGACTGCGCTGATCGCGGACGGATGGCTGCACGGTGTAAGAATGGGATATCTGCCAGAAAAGTTTTTGCAACCTGCGCTAAACGCCTATAAGGCTGTGGACGACGCAATTATTATTAACAACAAGGGCGCGTATATGCCCGAAATCAGCGGTCCGACAAGTCCATTGCCGATATGTCCGTATCTCGTATACAAATTCACTCCGAGAGGCAAGAACCTTGCCTACGGCTTAGCCGCATATATTTGGGCAAGCATCGAATTCGACATGTATCAGCGGGGAGGTAAAAAATAATATGGTAATTGCAAGAGTATTGATAGATAATAAAGAATGTTATGCGGAGGCGCGTAAAGACGGGCTATATCTTATCGAGGGCAGTTGCTTTAATATTGTTAGTATTGCCTCTAAGCCGTATAGCGGAGAATATAGACTTCTTCCCCCCGTTAATCCCTCCAAAATAGTTGCGCTCGGCGCGAATTATAGAAAGCACGCGTCCGAATTAAATCTGCAAGTCAACAGTGACCCTACGATATTCCAAAAGCCGATTACTTCTTTAATTGCGGAAGGCGAAAACATTATTTTGCCCGCCTGTTCGACAAAGGTGGATTACGAGGCTGAACTGGTTATCGTGATAGCCAAAGATTGCCGCAAGGTTGCAAAAGACACGGCGTATGATTATATACTCGGCTATACCTGCGCTAACGATGTTTCCGAGCGCGTTTTTCAAAAGTTGGACGGACAGTGGACGAGAGCAAAAGGCTTCGATACCTTTTGCCCGCTTGGACCATATCTAGTGACCGGCATTGACGCTAATGACCTTAATATAAAGGCGGTAAGGAATGGGGAGACGGTACAAGAGAGCCGCACATCCAATATGATACATACTATACCCGAGATAGTCAGCTTTGTAAGCGGCGTTATGACGCTTAAAGCAGGCGATATTATTCTGACTGGTACGCCTGAGCGCGTAGGTCAGATTGTTGCGGGCGACACTATACAGATAATAATCGAGAATGTCGGTTGCTTAACCAATAAGGTTATAAGCGAATAGGGTCTAACAGTCGGATTATTACAATCTAATAATGACGGAGAATATTATGAAGAATATTACAAAAATCTTAATTGCAACAATGATAATAACGCTGCTTTTTGCTTCTTTAACAGCTTGCAAAAAGGACCCGACAGGCATTGACATCCCCTTAAAAGGGCTTGGCTCGGCGCCGTCGCCTGACTATCAGGAAGCAACCTACGACATTAGCGAAATGAACGCGCTGAATAACGATATCGATAAGGCTATACTACTGTTTACTTATGCTAGCTACAATCAGGTTGACGCGCCGTATTTTTACTTTTATGCGGTGGGCGAGGGCGATACAATAGTGGGTTCCATGCTTTCACAATCCGTAAGAGTGCAGGTTGGCTATAATTATTTTCATCAAGTAATAAGCAAGGTTGTTGAGGTCAAAAGCGCGGCGATTAATCCTTTCTTATCTATTGTGGAAAGGGCTAAAAGAAGAGTGAATTACAATAGCCTTCAATACCGCTACGACGGCAAGAACCTTACCTACGATGAGGCGAACGATACGCTTTTAGCCGCTTGGAAAGATCCCGGATCAGGCAATGCGTATACTCCAGAAAAAGGAGATTATAATACTCTTTCCAATGTGGATTTTAGCGACCGTAACGCAATTAGCTCCGCAACAATAACAACGGTCAACGCTAACGGGCGCGCCTTTTATAAAGTAAATATGGTTACCAATGTCGCAGTGGTCAACGCAAGCGAATATTCTATGGAAAAGCTGCGGAGCGATACAAGCGCCGACCCCGTGAGTTACAGAGAATATAGTATTGAGTTCGAAGTATGGGATTCGGGATACTTTAGAAGCATCAATTATTTGGAGAGCTGGGAGGGGAAAATTGTGATTTTCTCGGGAAGCTCCGAATCAACTAATTATTATCTATATAGCTACGATATTGATGACTGCGATATTAATGCCTATATCGAAATGGCGGGAATACCTTTAGCAAATGAATAAGAATAACGCCTAGGCAATATATTGCAAAAAAATGATATTGAAAATAGCACACAATAATTTATAAACTCAAGAATATCATTAATAATTATTATACAAAAAAGCTACTGTATATTTTAGACAGTAGCTTTTTTGTATGTTTGTTGATAAAAATTGCTAACTTGCGGCTGGTTACGCTACCGGATAGAATACAAAGTGTCCGAGCGCTAATATCCCGACAGAAATAACAACAAGCGCAATAAGCATAGGTAAACTCCATTTGAACCACTTGCGGAAGTCCACAGTAGTCATTCCAAGTATAAGCAGCAACCCAGCGTTAGTAGGCAGGAAAATATTGCCAAAGCCGTCTGCAAAAGCGAGTATCAATACTGCAACCTGACCGTCAATGCCAATTATTG
>SACC01000061.1 GCA_009928745.1 Clostridia bacterium | reverse complement strand
GCGCTATATAGAGTTGAATACTATGAATATTGGAACGCAAACACAATAACACACTATTTGTATCTTGACTTAACTGATAAATCTTAAAAATCAATTACGCAACAATAATCATTACAATTATCTATAATTTTAAAAATCATAAAAGTATTTAAGGAAAAGTAAGGGGAAATTGTAATAACAGGCAAGCGGAAACGCTTGTCTGTTGTTTTTATGCTTGCTTAATTCAATATATGTCATTGTTTCCTTGCTAATACAAACAGTTTAAATTATACCAATCCACTTTTTGTAAAAAATGATTAGCTTTTTTCTCATTAAAATTGCTTACGCAATCTGCGTAAGCAATAGATGTTTTGGAAAAATCTAATTAATTAGAAAATGTTATTTGATGTTTTTCAACACATTACTTACGGTCTTCATATCGCATTTGCCTGCATGATTTTCCTTAAAATGTCTCATAACCGAAGGTACGGACCTGTCGGAAAGACCCTCTATAATCATTGTTATCTTCTCTTCCGAAAGAAGTTCGGGCATATATACGCTGATAATATCAATCTGCCGAGCTATCTCTTCGACCTGCTCCACTCTACCCGCAGTCCTATAGCCTTCTTGCTCCTCGACAAGCTCTTTGATAGTCTTATTGATAATCTGGACTTCGTCGGCTTCGGTCATTAACGTACCGCCATCACGACGCTTAATTATCTCTAACATCAGTTTGTTAATAACCACACCGTAAATATTTCTTGCGGTTGTGTTACGATCTCTCATTGCCTGCACGTTTGCCTTCTTAATATCATCTATAATCATTTTTTTACCTCTCATTATGATAATTTTTATTTAGCTGTATTATACATCAAATTACCGTCTTTAAGATAATAAATTCATTAAAAAACAATTATAAACATTGTTACTAATTGCCAACTTTGCGTTATTAGTCAACTATTTAATTAGCCGATAGACAAAACTACAGCAATATTGGCGCATTTGAACAGGATTAACTTAATATTCCGGTTTGTATAATTTAATTGTGTTAAGAAAAAACTTACTAATTACGCTATGTTTTCGGCGGCTTCGTCTATCATGTTATCGGCTTTGATTTGCTTTTTTAGCGTAGCAACGTCTTCGGAAATCTCTTTCATGCGGCTTTCTGTAAGCGGATAGTTACGCATTGCGATAACAGATATGATATGTCCCAGGCACGGTATCAAGAATATCGCGGTAAGCACAGAAAAATAGAATGTCTTATTAATAAAAATATTCTCGGGTACTACTGCATCTTTCCCCGAAGTAAAACCGCTGAGCAGCATTATCGCAGTCAGAATCAGCCCCGCGAGACTTGATATCAGTTTATCCACAAAGGAGAACATTGAAGCAATAGTTCCGGGGATGAATTTTTTGGTGGTCAACAACTCGTAATCAGTAATGTCGCCGAGCATCGGGAATATTAAATTGGTACTTATACCAGTAAGCCCAATATAGAAGCCATATACTATCAATATCAGCATGATTGCAGGAGTTAGCCCACCAAAAATACTGGTACCGACAGGTATAATTATAAGGCATAGAACAAAAGGTAAAAACGAGGTGACAGCCTCCAGCGCTGATACCTTGACAAAGGCGTTAGTCGTGCCCTTCTTCATAGCGAACATTGTCCCCAAGGCTACAATTCCTACTCCAATTACCGCCGTCACTACTGTGAAAGTTGCGTTAATTGATTTGTTAAGTATGATATTGGAAAAAAAGTATATCATAACAAGATTTTTGAGCTGCGCTGCAAGTTTATCGCTGGATGCGGCGTAAATCAATCTGCGTATAGGCTTGTTCCGCTTAAAAAGGTGTATGAATTCGCTGAATTTTACTTTATCCTTTTTGCAAGACATATAAAATTCGGGCTTGTCGCGGGTAGATATGCCTATAACCGCAAGTATCAAAAATATTAACGACGCCGATACCACAAACAACGCGGTAATACGCCATACCTTTATATCCTGCATGCTGCTTGAGATAATATTACTCGTCAGTAGCACTGTTGTTACTCCGCCGGTGATGCCCGAGCCGCATACATCAAAGAGCGTATACCAAGGGCGTTGCTTGGGATCTCCGGTTATTATCGATTGCCCCGCTCTTGTTGCCGTTGTCTGCAGGGTAAACCCTATAATATATACAGCGTACAAAAGCACCATGATAATCTGATTGGCGATGCTTGGCAAGCCGTTGTTTTGCGGATAAAAAAATATAGCAATAACGCAGATTACCGATATAGTGTAGCCTATCACCATATAAGGTCTGTAACGACCGAATTTTGTATTCAATTTGTCTAAAAAATTGCCCGCAAGAGGATCTGTAATGCCGTCAAAAATGCGCATAGGCATAATAAATGCCGCCATAATTGCGCCAAGCAGCAATAAGTTCTGCGTATAATAGGCGTAAAATCCAATTAAGGTGTTAAGCGTATTGCTAGAAGAATTATTGAACGCAAAAAAACCTATTCGCCATACCTTATTTCTGCTCACATTACATTTTTCCATTATGCCTCCGCAATAGCAGTTTTTATCTTATCGTAATTAATAGCCGCGAATATCAGCGCGGCAACGCCGTAATTCCAGTTCCTGCCTCTTGGTAGATATTTGTACCATAGATAAGGTATGTACTTCATCGGGACGGTAGGACGTGATATCTCGGGGAAAAATACTCCGCCATCTTCGCAAATTATGCTGTCTATACATAGGTTATACGCTTTGAGAGCAGGCTTTAAGTAACTTTTGTCAAGTATGCCTAGTCTTATACCATGTAGCCAGCCGCCCGCAATAAGCGCCGTTGCTGACAACTCGCGATAGGTCTTGCCCACTTTGTTAAAAACCGTCTCAAAAGCGCCATCACTGCGCTGATAATTAAGTAGCGCCGCAGACGTTGATTGGTATATCTCCGCTATTTCTTTAGCTAACGGATGGTCTTTGCCGATGCTTTCGTAAATCATAGGGAAGGACGCAATAACCCAGCCGTTGCCCCTGCCCCAGTATAATTTGCGTCTAGGATAATGCGTATGCTGCTTGACCCAGTAGCTGTGATACCACAGCTTATCGTCTTTGTCCATAAGATACTTGGCATACGACGCAGGCTGTCTCGCCGCATAATCTATCATATTGCCCAGTCCGTTTTCGGCGCCGTATCTTGCCGTAAAAACGCTGAACATCATAAGGCTGTCTACCCATATCGATTGCGGATAAGTTGCCGCATCCTTACTCGTGCCAAAATGGTTGGGCGCGTCTTCAAGTATTCTCGGAGCGTTCTCAATGTAATTGATTACTGAATCGGTAAGCGCTTTATATCTTGCGTCTCCCGTCTTCTTGAATAGCGCGTAAGAGGTGAGACCGGGCGCCGCCGTGTCCGAACAGTCAATATCAGGATGTTCAGCCGCGTATTTGTCACAGTATGTCTTATAAAAACCTATATATCTATCCTCTTTAAGATAATTGTCAAGCTCGGCTAACGCGTAGGTAAACAGTCCTTCGCCCCAGCCCCAGCGCAGATTCTCGGGTTTCCACGCCCTTACAAGATAATCACATAAATCTTTAATTTGCTTCATTATTAACCTCAGGTACTTTTATGATACAATAAACTAAATATCGTTTACGCTATTTATTTAAGTAATAACTAGTATTCTTCCATTGATTTTTTTCAATCAACGTATCGTTCCACTGAACGGAACGGCGTTCTGTTATTTTATTATTGTAACATACTTAACGCGCGCTGTCAATATGCAATTATTTATTATAAAAATATCCGAATTAATATTGACAACGCCCTGCAAATCATATAATCTGTAACTATTATTGCACGCAAAACGAGGTTAATATGAAACAAATTAAGCTCCCGATATCCATAAAGACACTGCTGGTATTAATCATAATACCTATTTATCTTACGGTAACGGCTGTTTTGATTTTTAAGGTCATTCCCCCTATGCCTGATTTTAAAATCCGTAATACCACAGCGATAGCATCCGATGTGATGTATGTTGATAATGGCGCAGAGCTCCCTTATCTTTATAAAAATGCGCAAGGAGGCTTTTCGGCTCAGCCCTTTAAGCTGCTGATATTTACCGATACACATATTGATTCTTATCTTAACAGGCTGGATAAAAACAATAAAACCATTGAGATGTTGCGCAATAATATAGAATCGGCGCGTCCAGACCTAGTGATATTCAACGGCGACAATGTTACTGCGGCATTCACAAGAAGCCGCGCTGTTGCCCTAGCTGAGATGATGGAAGCGTACGGGGTCTACTGGGCGCCTGTATACGGCAACCACGACACCGAGAATATTACCGCGCTATCAAGAGACAAGCTAACCGCATTATGGTCGGGTTATCCGCATTGCCTGGTAAAGTCAGGTGATGTGACCGGCAGCGGTAACTATATAATCAATATTAAAACTTCAGAGACTACTGTGTCAAAATCCTTGATTTTTATGGATTCGGGAGAATACCTCAGCAAAGCGGAAAAACTTGCGCTAGGATACGACAAGGATGAAACTGTATACGATTATATCCGCCCTGACCAGATTCAATGGTACACAAACAGCGTTAATTCTATAGCGGCTCAATATGGCAGCAATGTAAAATCAATGTTGTTTATTCATATCGCTCTTCCTGAATACGAAGACGCTTATCTTGAAGGCGAAATACTATACGGCGAAATGCGCGAAGATATTGGCTGTTCTAAGGTGAACAGCGGCATGTTCGACGCAATAGTCGCGGCAGCGCACACCGAAGCGATTTTTGCAGGTCATGACCACATTAATGATTTTGAAGCCTTATACCGCGGAGTGCGGTTTGTATATTGTCTTTCTTCGGGTTACACCTCATACGACCTAGTCAGCCGCAACGGTGGCAGTCCGGAAGAACGGCTGCAAGGCTGTTTAGCTGTTACTATTGACGCAGGCGGCGACTACAGCATATCCAGAATAACCAATACTATTTATAACTGATAAGAGAGGATAAATTATGGAAAAGAAAAAAATAAACAAAAAGCGTGTTATTTTTAAAATAGTAATCAGCATAGTGATGATACTTGTTGCGCTTATCCTTTGGGTAGGAATAGAAGTTGCGGTTAACGCTTTCAAAAAAGATGCGCCGCGCCGTCCCACAGAGGCGCTCCATACTGAGGGTGTAACCGACCTTATATGGGTTTTTAACAATCCCGGCGCAACGCATCCTGATATTGCTTATACCTCGGATACAGTCACCGCGCAAATCGTATTGGATAATATAAGAGACTCCATTACATATATTAACAACCGCTATGATTGTTCTGACTTCAGAGCTATTGACCTATTAAAACTATATTTAGTCGGGGGCGCCGAGATGCTCTCTCTCTCGCCCGATATCGGCGAAACAATTGAACAGACGCTTACCGGCTTCAAATTTTGGATTACTTCAGAAGGTAAAGACAGTATGTGTTATCATTCTGAAAATCATGAAGCGCTTTTTGGAGTAGTGGAATATTTAACCGGTATGCTTTTCCCTGATACCGCATTTACAATTGACGGCAAAGACGGCGCTGAGCATATAACCATTGCGCGCACACGTCTGCTTACCTGGATGGAATTACGCTTTGACTACGGCTTCTCCGAATACCTTTCCTCTAATTATTATCCGGTTGACCTTGCTGCGCTTTCTATGCTATTGCAGTACGGCGACCATACAGACACCGAGCTTATGACAAAAGCCTCCATAATCACCGATTTGATCTGCTATGATTACGCTTCGCATCTTTATGACGGCACTTTTATATCCACAAGCGGACGCTCCTACGATCATAATAACGGAGGAGGCTTCCCGACCAGTTCGAGTTATAAAATTATTGACTACATATGGCAGCGCGGCAATGTGGATCATACTCTTGAAAAAGGCGGTCATGATTATCTTTTTATTGATATGCTCCAATCAATCAATCCGGACACTTCCAACCCGTATTACGTGGTGCCGGACGTCATATTAGCAATCGGCGAGGATCAGGACGCCAAAGAAGTCAAAGCCTCGTACGGCTTGAACCTTTCCGAACTTGAAGCCGAGGGGATGCTTGGCATGAGCGACAAACAGATACTTTTCTTGCTCGGTATGGGCGCCAAAACTAACAGCGAAGTTATTGATACGATACTAGATATAATGAACGAATACAATCTATGGCATAACAATTTTTTATCGAGCTTTAAGTATATCAATATCACCTTATTTAGATGGCTGGGGCTTATGCCTTCTCTTATGGACACACTTAAGCCCGCGACCAACGGTTCGGCAATACAAAGAGGCAATATATACGCCTACATTACCGAAAATTACAAGCTGTCAAATAATCAGTCATATCATCCGGGCTTCTACGGCGACCAAAACACTTTAAGCATTGCAACGCTACCGGGCGGAGTAACTGTCTACACTACTCACCCTTTCCGCAAGGAATGCGACAAAACTCCCGGTTACTGGGCGGGCTTTGGTGTGGCTCCTGACGCTGTACAGGATAAAAATATAGATCTTAAAGAGAATGAATTATATAAATACCTGGTCAAAACGGAAACATGGACGCGTTACGAACTTGTCATGTTCAATAATTCTATGTTCTATTTTGATGCCGAAGCTTTAAAACAAATATTGCCAAAAGCAATCAACAAGTTAGCTTACTATAAAGAAATAAATCCTTATGCAAATGAAGGATTCAGACTACTAATAAACGCCATCATTGCATTCATCAGTAAAAATGAAATTCATCAGGCGCTGATATATATTCGTATATTGGAAAAACATCCTTTGAATGAAGATCAAGCTTATGAAGCTCTCTTACAGAAATTTTTGATTGGGGTTAAACTCATTTTGATTGATGACTCTAAGGGTGATGAAGTCGTTAAGGATTGTATTCAGACCATGCAATTCTTAAATATGGAAAAGATGGCAA
>SACC01000517.1 GCA_009928745.1 Clostridia bacterium | reverse complement strand
CTTCCATAGACTGGGTCTAATTATAAGCGGGAGCGTATTGTTTGCGTTATCTGCGCTGTCTGAGCAAATAGCGTAAGGCATATTGCCCGAATACAAATAACTCATATCAAACCTATAATATTCATAGTAACAAGTAATACTAACAGGATTTCCCTCGCCGTCTAAGCCGTAACTTGCATCGCTATAGCTATAGGTTATGTCCTCATATTCTCCACTGCTCCAATTGTAGTATTGCCAATTGGTAAAATGCACTGTAGTCGACAAAGCAGTCATGTTGAGATTTATCTTGCTGTTTTCCCAGCTATTGTTAATAAATTCATAATCCTTTACATTTTGATACAACAGTTGCAAAACTTCTATTTTGGAATAAATATTATTACTGTTAGGGATACCATCAAACAAGCTCCAGTTTGCTGAGTAAACTGCATCTGGAAGCTTACTCTGATAAATATCCTTTGTATTTTGTACGGTGGTATAGGTTGTGTTAATTACCTTATTAGTATAAGTGCCGTAAGGAACGGCGGTGCCGTCAAAGTTGTAAGCCTCTGCCTCCAACGCTCCCGACTGCCAGCTGTTCCAATGTAAGGTCGAGGTGTTGTAATAGTATAGCTCATTAATCAGACCTACATTTATTATCGGTTGATACATTGCCACAAAGCTAAGTTTTACAACCTCATTATTATTGACAATAAGTCCACCCATATCGTCTAAGTTAATATAGAAATATTTGGAGGTATAATCATTGCCCGGCAACACCGAATCTAAATATTCATAGGTGTTTATCCCGTTAATATACCAACCGACAAACACGTAATTATCGGGAGCAGGCAAAGCCGTCAGCTTAAAGCTGCTGTCATAGCTTACTTTATACTTTTCTCCGGAGGTAACTGCCACGTTGTCGTTTTCTTCGGAATAGGCAATTTCGCTGTAAGCAATATTGGGATTATAGTATGTAAGATTGCCACCGTTTATTGCCGTTTTATCGGTATAATTAGCGGTATACTCTATCTCATATACGCGGTAAAACTCAAAGCGTAATTCCATATCTCCGCGCATCACTATGCGATAATTGACATAGCCCGTGCCGGCGTCTATTGTCCTTGTTATATCAAAATTATTGGTATCCTGGTCGTCAAAAGTAGACGGGTCAAAAACAAGCCATTCTTCAACTCCCGTCAAATATACAATTTTCCCTTGAATTTTACTTTGGACGTTGTCTATTTGGTGTACCTTCATAGCAGTAAAAATATAGTTACTGTTAGGCTTAACGGTAATATTAAGTATCTTACCGGTAATGGTTGCCGCGCTGCAAACGC
>SACC01000516.1 GCA_009928745.1 Clostridia bacterium | reverse complement strand
CAATAATAATGCGTTATACGGATATCATATTTTTCACACGAATGATAAAAAAATATGGGATTATATTTGCAGGTTTGCAAGTTTCAAAAATTATGTACATCACGTAATGGCAGATACAGACGAAGGACTTATACCGATTCCGTATAACTATCATTCAGAGGCTTTGACGGGCAAGATTAGTGATGATGATATCAGACGATTAATATATGAGGAATATTCACATAAACAATGGGGTATACCGTTTTCAGAGCTTCCGGAAAATGTAAAATCACGGGTGCCGTTAAGACGTGAAGGAACGGACACAAGATATTTCACAGACACATATCAGGGAGTGCCTGAATGTGGGTATATTGCGTCTCTTGCATTAATGATTGACGGTTGCGAGCTTAAACTTAATCAAGAAAAAAACGCATGGAAAAACAGCGGCGCCGATGTAGTTATATATACTGGTTCGCCTGACTCAATATATGATTATGATAACGGTATGTTGCCGTATCGTTCTTTGACCTTCAGCGAGTCGAAAAATGAAGATGATAAACTTATAGCTCCGGTAATTAATAATTGCACAGCGGGCACGCCATATACACGTAGACACGATTACAGATATATCGGCGGTAACTTGACGCAAACAGAAACACCTTGTGAATATGTATCAGGCGAAAACGAGCCATATTATCCGGTAACGAATGGAGTTGAGCTTGCAGACAAATATATCGAGAGAGCGCACAAAGACGGTATACACTGTTTAGGGAGACTTGGACGATATAAATATATCAACATGGATGTTGCAATATCAGACGCAATTGAGCTGGTAAATGATATTATTGGCAAGAAAAATAAACCGAAAATACAAAACAAAAGCACAACGACAAAAGAAAATATCCATTTATTTTTTCACGTAGCCATGATGGGGCGATGGAAAAGCGTACTTGCAGAACAGCTTCAAACGCTGAATGAAAGCGGTTTACTCGATGTGTGCAAATCAGCGACAGCGGTTTGCGTGGGCGAAGCAAAAGACATTCCGGAAATGCCGAATAAGTTTAAGGTTATTTACGGCGGAGCAATAACCGGATATGAGTTTCCAACGTTAATAAAAATGCACGAACAGGCAAATAAATCACCTGAAGATTATTATTGCTATATCCACACTAAGGGCGTATCAAAGCCTGATAGCAGGGTTTGGCTTGATTCGGAATGGCGAAGGTATATGATGTGGGGAGTTGTTGAGCAATGGCAAGAGTGCGTTGAAGGGCTTAATGCAGGCAATGACGTTGCAGGCGTTGAATGGTATAACGACCTTATGCCATGCCGTACCGG
>SACC01000515.1 GCA_009928745.1 Clostridia bacterium | reverse complement strand
CCATAATATATTATCATACTAAGTATGCTATGGCAAGCATTTTACCTGTGCTTTTATGCAAAAATGTATAGTTTTTAATATCTTTTTATATATTTTGCCGCATCATTGGCGTCAAATGCGTTTTCTATGTGTTCGATAACGCTTTCCGCCAAGATTTCAATTATATCGAACCGCACATCGTATTCTCTCTTGAATTTTGTCATATAATCCGTTGCAAGCATGATATATTTCTTAATTTTTACTCTGTTGACCGCTTCAGAAGGATTGCCGTAATCGGTTGCTGTACGCGATTTAACCTCTATAAATATCACGGTATTCTTATAAAACGCTATTATATCAGCCTCACCGTAGCTGGTGTGGTAATTGGTCTCCAATATCCTGTAACCTTTTTTTTCCAGATATTCTTTGGCAATAACCTCGCCTTTTATCCCCACCGCGCGGCTTCCCATTACTTTACCTCAATAAAATTCTTAATGAAAGATTTGCGGTGAATCGGAGTGGCGCCGTAAGTTTTTAACGCTTCAATATGTTCTGCGGTTCCGTAACCTTTGTGCTTGTCCATTCCATATTGCGAGTACTCTTTTGCATACTCGAGCATTAATCTGTCACGGTGCACTTTGGCAAGTATTGATGCCGCGGCAATCGAATAGCTTAACGCGTCGCCGCTAATAATCGGACACATCTTAATATCGGTATTCAACTTTACTGCGTCAATCAGTAATATGTCAGGTTTTACCGACAGCTTTTGCACTGCGGCAAGCATTGCCTGCTTAGTGGCGTTAAGAATGTTTATCTCGTCGATTACGCTGTTATCCACCTCGGCAACTGCGTAGCTTATCGCCTTTTCAACAATCAGCGCATATAACTTTTCTCTCATTTTTGCGGATAGTTTTTTGCTGTCGTTGACTCCCTCAATAAGCGTGTCAAGCGGCATTATAACGCACGCCGCAACTACGGGTCCTGCAAGCGGACCTCTGCCCGCTTCGTCAATGCCCGCAATCAGCGTTGCGCCATTATCAAGGTATATCCTTTCATAATCCAGCATATCACGCTTATTCATTCGGTAATTCCAATATGATTTTGCCCATTCTTCCCTTGCGGAAGTCGTCGATTACGGCGCTTGCTGTTCTTGTATAATCCGTCTCTCCGCCCTTTATTATGAAGCCGCGGCACTTAGCTATTGCCTCATAAATCTCAAGCGGTTCAAGACCCGATGTATCCACACCGTAGCGCTCGCCAATGCACGCAGGCGTAATACGCATCAATTTTTTGATAAGCGCAAGCGCCAGTCCTTCCATATCGAGCACCGCATCTCTTA
>SACC01000514.1 GCA_009928745.1 Clostridia bacterium | reverse complement strand
CATCATATCTATTACTTCATCGCTAGCAAAACAATATTTTCCAATAGAAATAATAGTATTTGGAATATTAATGCTAATCAAATCTCTAAAATTATAAAACGCGTAGTCTTTTATAGAAGTAACATTCGTCGGCAAAGTTAATGTATTGTTGTTGCCGACATATTTAATAAGCACATTATCTTCAATACAATAAGAATTTATTACACTGCTAAGAGAATAAATTTTATTCCGATAATCATACCAGGACGCCGCTTGTGTTGAAAAATAAACAGGGATCATATCGTCCGGCACCAGTATTACGGTATTAATATCGTTTGGCAATGCGTTTAATTCCATAATAGGAGGCGTGGTGCTGTTGATCGTAATGCTCCTCAAACATAATAGTCCGCTAAAGGCGTCTTTGCATATTCGGTTAACACTTGTCGGAATAGTTATTCCGCTAAGCATAGTGCACCCCGAAAAAGCACCTTCTCCGATTATTTCGCTTGCAATAAGATTTACTGTACGCATTTTTTCGGGTATATAATATATTTGAGTTATTCCATTAAGAACTTGCACAACCTCGATTGCCCCATCGTACTGTGCCGCGCCGAATATGTAGCCAAAATGAGGACTCAATTCCAAATCGGAAGACGCGCCAATGAATGGCAATGTAATGCTTGCTAAATTTACACATCCGCTGAATGCGGCGCTTCCTATTGATTGAAGATTATCCGGTAATAATATTTCAGCTAAAACCGAACATCCGGAAAAAGCACCGGCTCCTATCTGAATAAGGCTAATAGCATTATCAAAATAAATATTTGATAATTTTGTACAGTTATTGAAAGCATTATTTCCAATAATACAAATAGAATCAGTTATCTCGACATTGTTTAAAGAAGTACAGCCGCGAAAGGCCTCTTCGGGAATCACGGAAAGTTGAGGTGGGAACGTGATATTAGAAAGATTGGTACATCCCGCAAATACATAATTGCCTAAAGTTGTTAAAAATTCCGGCAAAATTATCTTTTTCAGCATCGCACAAATCATTCGGGATCAGGTTTACAACATAAATTCCTTCGTTTGGTGAAGGTTTCAAATTGGTGGTTTTAATACGGATATTTTTCCATTTAATTTGCTGGCCTTCCTTTTCCTTGTTGTTTCCAATTCCGTGAACCTGCAGGGCTATTAATCCGGTTGGCGTCATATCGTCAATCACATGGGCGCAGGGAATACCGTTCAGCCAGGTTTTAATTGAATTCCCGATACATTCGATGCGGTACCGGTTCCACTCTCCCATTTTCAGGGCCGGCTTTGCTGCCGGGTTCAGTTCGAG
>SACC01000513.1 GCA_009928745.1 Clostridia bacterium | reverse complement strand
CTCTTTTAGAGCATTATCAAGCAGGATGCTTCTTTCGTTATAGTCATATAGGACAAACAATATTTCGAAGCCATCGATTTTCTCGACTTCAAAGGTGTTTGGCAATAAACCTAATGCAACTTTATTTTGATAGATATTCACAACGGTTTCTTTCAAGGAATCTGCGTTATTTGTTATTAGCCTCGTAAAATCGTTATAATGCTTTGTCAGTCCTGCCGATCCGGTGATTGCTCCCAAACCTTGTTTGAGCTCAACCAATACGATTTTTACTGCATTGTCTTTCTTGGTAAGAGCAAGCATATCCACACGGCTTTCATTCCCCGTTTGATATTCGATATCAACGACAAGATAAGAAGCGTCAGACCTCGAATTCGCTACACAAAATTCCTGCTGCACTCTCCTCTCCAGCTTGGGATGCCCAAGAAAATAGTAATCCATTTCTGTTTTTAGTATAGGAATGACGTCTGTCCATGCATCAACGTCGTACTTGCCGATTTTCGCGAGCAAGTCCTTATGCGTTTCTTTGCCGTGGTCGCAATATTTGATGTCAAAAGTGAATTTATATCTGTCCAAAGCGGGCTCGATCATAAGCAAACGCCCGCCTTTGTAATACACATTAACATAATTATTTCTCAACTCGATTCTTAAGTTGCTATCTGTACTAATCGCAGAAAAAAGCCCGCTTAACTTACCTTTTTGAAAATCTTCGATGAACTTATCGCTGATGCCTCTAATGTAATTTTTCAACGTTACCCTCTTGTCATTTTTTCTGTTTACATTATATCAGCTAATTATCTAATAAGCAATATATCATTTTTCTTCAAAACTTACCTTGACCTCTTTCCAAATAATTGAGCTCGTCCGGCTATCATAATGCGGGATATAAGATATATCATCTGCGTGACCTGTTATCTGTTTCAGTGTTGCGCTGTCGGGGTCGGTGTATTCTATTGTTGGGAATGTGTCGGCGTTTACTTCATCAATCAGCTTTTTGAGATCGCTCGATGTCAGGTAATCCCAAGTAAACGACACCTTGTTCTTTACGGCAATGATATCCGCAACCAAGGTGCCGTCTATGGTCCTGTCTGTTTTTTGCAGTTTGTATTTGGACTGGTTGATTTCCGTAGGATTGCGGCTCAAGGTTTTACTGTTTATCTTAAATAGCACCATTTTACACACCCTCCAATCTTATACCGTTTCGTCTGAATTCCTTTATCAAGCTCGGCATAATAAGTCTAGCGAATATTTGCCCGTCTATGGATAATTCTATAGGTTCGCCGCTTGTATTACGGTTTGGCTGCATCATGCTGAATGCTCCCA
>SACC01000512.1 GCA_009928745.1 Clostridia bacterium | reverse complement strand
GTGTTGATACGGGCTACGTGCGGCGTGTCGGCTTGGTTGCGTACGCCTATGTACACGCCCATCTCCGTCTTACCGCCTGTTGCCCGTCTGACCCCCACTCTTTGCCACTCCTCATTAATCAATACATATTGCCCAATCCGCGATTAGGGGTGATTATTGAAATCCATTGCGGAATATTGTATAATGAACACAAGTAATAATAGGAGCGTAAATTATATGGATATTTTTGACGCGATGAAACACCGTCATTCGGTGAGGGCGTATAGCGATAGGCGAATCGAGGACGATATCGTAAAGAAGCTTAATAAGCGAATTGCGGAGATCAATTCGAAAAGCGGACTGAATATTCAGCTTGTAACGGAAGATCCGGAAGCGTTCGGCGGGATGATTGCGCACTACGGAGGGTTCAGCGGAGTAAGGAATTATATCGCGCTTATTGCGAAGAAGGGCGCCGAGTGGGAAGAAAAAATCGGGTATTACGGCGAGATGCTGACGCTGGAAGCCGAGATGCTCGATCTTAATACTTGCTGGGTTGCGATGTCATACAGTAAGGGTAAGGCCGCCGGAAAAACAAAAATCGCAAAAGGCGAGAAGCTGCATATAGCGCTCACATTAGGTTACGGCGCCGTATCCGGCAAGCCGCATAAGTCCAAGCCGATTGACGCGGTTGCGGAGTATTCCGGAGATGCTCCACTTTGGTTCAGGGAAGGAATCAAGGCGGCGCTGCTTGCCCATACCGCGATGAATCAGCAAAAATTCAAGTTCGTACTTTCGGGCAATACCGTCAAGGCAATAGCTGGTAGAGGGTTCTATACCGCAATCGATCTCGGTATCGTTAAGTATCACTTTGAATTAGGCGCCGGCAAAGAAAACTTCAGCTGGGATTAAGGAAGTAATGAATAATATGCTCTTTGACTGCAATCAAGCGCTTCGGCGAGCTGTTTTTGTGATAAGTCTTTATCAACCCTTAGTTCTCTAATCCGCCTGTACATTTTTTAATAGTTGTTGCGTCCGACCAAATAATCTATATCGGTATCAAAATAATCGGCAAGTAGCCAAAGACTTGTAATGTTCGGCTCTTTTTTGCCGGAAAGCCATTCGCTGATTGTGCTTTGTCCGACGTGCAGTCTTTTGGCGAGTTCAATTTGAGTCAAATTTTCTGTTTTCATTAATTCTGCAATTCTGCTTGCAATCAAAATTTTCATAGCTTCTCCTAAACATATTGACATTTTATCGTCATAGCGATAGAATGAGTATAATTATCGCCATAGCGATATTGGAAAAGGTAATAGTAATGAGCTTATCGGAAATAATGAATTTAAT